>JAYVXK010000869.1:0-13581 GCA_043785265.1 Myxococcales bacterium
GCGCGTAGCGTGATGCCGTTCCTGCCAGGTGCAGACGACATGACGTCTCCCGACGAGGTGTCCAAGATCAGCCGCGGCAGGTGGAAGCCGGGCGACATCGAAGTGACCGCGTACCACCCGCTTGGCACATGCCGCATGGGAACGAACCCGCGCACGAGTGTCGTCGGTCCAATGCACGAGACGCACGAGATCGATCGGCTCTTCGTGGTCGACGGGAGCGTGGTGCCCACGCCGCTTGGAGTAAATCCTCAGATGACGATCATGGCAATGGCGCTGCGCGCGGGCGAGGGGATCGATCGTCGCCTGGGATAGAGGGGCACCTGCGACGGAGACGGAGTTGCGCGCGCGGGGTGGCGGTGGGATCGCAGGTTGGCGGGGCGGGGAAGAGAACATTTAGATCTAAGTGTTTGGTGCGCGTGGGAGCTTATTTTGTGGGAGTTGGGAGGGGCTGCGGTAGTGTCCGCGGCATGCAACAGCCTTACTATCCGCCGCCGCGACCTCAGGGGAGTGGCAACGGGTGGATTGTGATCGTGCTCGGGATTGCGGGTGGGGGCATTCTCATCGTCGGGATTTTGGCGGTGCTCGCGATCAGCGGGGTGACGCGCTATCTCAAGGCGGCGAAGACGGCCGAAGCTCGCAACACGCTGGGCCAACTCAGCATGGAAGCGACCTCGGCCTACGAGCAAGAGGACATGTCCGGCGCGCATGCACTCTGCAGATCGGCGTCGGCGCCAGTGCCACGCAACCCACGCAGCATCAGTGGCGTGAAGTACCAGTCGATCGTGAGTGATTGGACGAAAGACGCGCCCGACGGTGGATTCGCGTGTCTCAAGTTCCAAATGGATTACCCGCAGTACTTTCAGTACAACTACACGATCACCGGAACCGGCAAATCCGTAGGGGATTCTTATACGATTGAGGCGCGCGGTGATCTCGATGGCAATGGCGTCTATTCGAGTTTCACCATCGGTGGGCGCATCACGACGGGCGATGTGCTCCTCTCGAATCCATCAATCAAAGAGCTCAACCCCGACGAGTGAATGCGGTGCTGTGGGCGCGCGTCGCAGTCACGCCAAACTTTGCGCAACAAGCAATTCAGCAAAAAATTAGGGCAGCGCTAAGATGGGCCCATGACGTCGCCGCCGCTCGTCATGTTCGGATACAGCGGTGACGGTGCTTCGCCGACCGTGCGCAATCGTTTTGCACACTTCTCGGACGTGCTCGGCAAACGGTCGAAGCTGGAGGTGGCGCTTTTCGAGGCGAGTTCGTATGAGGAGATCACGGCTGCGATAACGTCTGGCACGGTGGATGTTGCCTGGCTCGCCCCCCTACCGTTTCTCGCGCTCCAGCGGCGAGGCGCGGTCGTTCCGCTCGTTCATCTGCACCGACAGAGTCGGTCGACGTACCGCTCCGTGCTCGTCGTGCGTAGCGACTCCGCATTTGCCTCGCCAACCGATCTACGCGGCACGCGCGCGGCGTGGGCCGATCGGCACAGCGCGAGCGGCTTTGTCGTTCCGCGCGTTGCTCTGGCCCGACTCGGAATCGATCCGCGGACAGCGTTCGTCGAGCAGAGACTCTGCCGATCGCACGAGTCTGTCATTCGCTCTGTGAAAATGGGCCGCACCGACTTCGGCGCCACGTACGCGGGTGTCGACATCGACGGAGCCATCACACGCGGCGCTTGGCTGCCGGGCAACGAGTTGCGCGTCGTTGCGCTGCTCGACGAGATCCCAGGTGACGTCGTCGTCGCGCGCTCAGGCCTCGCGCCGGAGCTTCAGAAGCGCGTGCGAACCACACTCCTGGGCATCTCTCGTGATCGCCGCAGCAAGCTCCTCGCGAGCGACGCATTCGGCGTAGACGAGTTTCATCCGTTCTGCCGCGCGGGCTACGCCGCGCTCGCGTCGTTGGCAAAGCGCGCCGAAGCCGACGGCCTGCTGGACGTGCCGAACGCGAACGAGACAGGAAGGTTCGCGGTGCACTAGTAGGCGCGGAGCCGTCCGCCCGTCCCCGTCCGCCGTCCCCGTTCCCGTTCCGGTCCCCCGTCCCCACTCCCGTCCCCGTCCCCGTTCCCGTTCCCGTCCCCGCTTGTCAGGCGGCGGCGAGTTCGGCCGAGCGCTCGCGAACCACTGGGCGCAGACGTGTCTTGAGGAACGCGATGATCTCATCCTTGCTGCGCTGCTCAGTCCCCGTCTCCACGAAGCGCTCCGCCAGCCAGTCGTACCGTTTCAAGAACAAGTAGAGCGACACCTGGAAGAAGTCGATCCCGTCGAACACGACCGCGCCCTCTTTGCCGTATTGCGCGACGTTCTTCTCGAGGTCGGCGGGCATGTCGGTCCAGTGGCGGTTGGCTTTGACGTGATGACCGATGTGATAGCCGTCGTTGAAGCAGCGTCGGTTGTAACGGGTGTTGATGCACGTGATGCTGTTGAGCAGTGCATTCTCTGGGTGGTCTTGATGAATGAAGGCGTGCTGCCCCCAGTTGCCCCACATCATCAAGAAGCGCGCGAGCAAGTACGGAATCACGAAGACCGTGAGCGTCGCTTCAGGCCTGAAAAATAGGCCGATAACACACACCGTGATGTAGAGAAGTTCTCCGCCGATGGCTTTGACGGCGAGTCGGCTGCGGTTGTGACGACTCAAGTAGGTCGCCAACCGGAAGATGGTCGTCGTCATGAAGACGGCCCAATAGTGGAGAAAGTGCACGAAGCGATCACGCTGATAAGGCATGGTCGTCGAGAGGTCGTCCTCGAGGTTGTTCTCTGGATGATGCATCCCCATGTGGTGACCAAAGTAACCTTCTGGCGGCTGACCGTAGAAGGGGCACATCACCCAAGGAATGTAGTGGTTGAGCAACCGATACTTCGGCTTGAAGAGCACTCGGTGACTGGTGTTGTGCAGCAACAAGATGCAGCGATCGAAGAACACTCCGAAGAGCATCGCGACATAGATCACCCCGAGCCACCAAGTGAAGTGCACGAACAAGAGCGCCGCGAACGGCAGCACTACCAAGCTAAAACTGGTCATGAGACCGAGAAACGGCAGATCGCGCTCGTCGTTGATCAGCGACAACCAAAAGCGGTCGACAGCGCTCGGATCTTTGACGGAAACGTGACGAGGGTCGGTGATGTGAGGCAAACCCATTGGCGCCACGCCTTTTACGCCGGTTTTGGTGTTTCGTCCACTTGGGCGGCCTCCGTGCATGGACCCGACATGCATGCGTGAAGCGAGCGCTTGGCGCGATGAAGCAGAACGGCCACGTGCCCCGCGGTGATGCCAAGCGCCGCGGCGACGTCCAGCGGGCGACCGCAGCCAGTGCGCTTGGTTCGGATCTCGTGACAAAACGAGTCGTCGATCTTCGATCAAGCGCTCAGCAGCTCTGATGCCCCGTCGGGAAAATCTTTCCAGGGTTGAGCAGCCCTTTGGGATCGAACGCGCTCTTGAGTCTCTTCTGCAGCGCGATGAGCTCGGCGCTTTGTTCGAGTTCGAGGTAGGGCGCTTTCGATAGACCGATGCCATGCTCGCCGCTGAGCGTGCCGCCGAGTTCAATCGTCGCTCGCATCAGCGCTTCGATCGCACGCATCACGGCAGGCTCTTCTTCTTTTTCGTTCCAGAGAAAGTTCACGTGCAGGTTGCCGTCGCCTGCATGTCCGTAGGTGAGATGTCTCACGTGCTCGCGCTCGCCGATGTCGTCGACACGCCGTAAAAGATGGCCGATTTCGGTTCGCGGGACGACGATGTCCTCGCTCAGTTTTTTCTTGGTGAGCTTGCGCGTCGCATACGACAGAGATTTGCGCGCAGACCACAGCCGCGCTCGCTGAGCTTCGTCTTGTGCGACCAGAACGTCGATCGCGATCTTGCTCACGACTTCACCCAGACGCTCGGCCTCGCGCTCTGCGCCTTCGCCATCCAACTCGATCAAGAGCATGGCGCCTGCGCGCGGGTCGATCGCATTGCCCGCTGCGCGCACCACGTCGAGCGTCTGCGCGTCGAGCAACTCGAGACACCGCGGTCGCAGGCCCTGCGCGATCACACTCGACACACTCTCACCGGCCGCGTGCACGTCCGTGTAGAGTGCAAGCATCGTCACGAGGTGAGGCGGGTTGGGCACGAGCTTGAGTGTTGCCTCGGTGAACACGCCGAGAGTGCCTTCGCTGCCGACGAGCAACGCCGTGACGTCGTAGCCAGTCACACCTTTGGGTGTTCGCTTGCCCGGCCGAACCACCTCGCCGCCCATCAAGCACGCCTCGACCCCAAGTACATAGTCGCGAGTCACGCCGTACTTGAACGCGCGCGGCCCCCCTGCGTTTTCCCCCAAATTGCCGCCGATCATGCATAGGTCGGAGCTGTTGGGATCGGGCGGGTAGAACAGTCCCTCGTGCGCGACCGCCGCGTGCAAGTCAGCGAGGACGACTCCTGGCTCGACGACCGCGATCAGATTTTTGCGGTCGATGTCTTTGATGCGCTTCATGGTGTGCGTCGCGAGGACGATGCCTCCGCACACGGGGACTGCGCCGCCTGTGCGACCCGAACCGCCAGCGCGTGGTGTGACTGCGATGTCGAACTCGCTCGCGATGGTGAGTGTCTTTCGCACGTCGTCGGTCGACTCTGCGAGCACGACCACGTCCGGCATCGCGCCTTCGTGCGGACTGTCGTCACGCGTGTAGACCGCACAGGGACCATCGCCCACGAGCAACTTCGACGTACCAAGCGCCCGATCGAGCGCGATGATGGCACGCTCGGCACGTTCCTTTGGTGCGCGCGCAAATGAGCTACTCATCTCTCGAGCAGTATATGCTCGTCGTCGAAGGAGGACTCTCCATGATTGGAAGAGCATCTGTGGCAGTACTCGCGTCGATCGCCGTCGCCGCCGTAGTTCCCTCTGCGCACGCAGCGGATCTCGTGACTCCCACGGGTGGTCGCGGGCAGTTCGTGCTCGATCAAATCTCTGGATTTCGAGCGTCGAGCGCGCCAGGCACCAACGGATCGTTTTCGTATTCGGGATTCATTGGCTTCAGCTACAGCCATTTCAGCGTGGATCACGGCAACCCGCCCGGCGGGTACGACGCGTACAACTACACGAGCTTTTGGCTCGCGCCGTCGCTCGACTATTTCGTGGTCGAGCATCTCTCGGTCGGTGCACTCGTCGAGATCTCGACCACGAGCGCCTCGAGAGACACACAAGATCAAGTCAACGCGCGCGTCGTGACGACCCCACTGCCTGCGACGTTGAACATCACGCTGCTGCCGCGCGTTGGCTACATGATTCCCATCGGCGATTGGCACAACGGTCGCTTCGCGATCTGGCCGCGCATTGGCGCAGGCTACGCGTCGCGCCAATACACCGTCAGTGATGCGAAGCTCACGTTCTCCGGCTTCGAGCTCAACGCCGACGTGGGCTTCTTGCTTCGCGTCAACGAAACGTTCTTCCTCAAGATCGCGCCCGAGTTCGTTTGGATTCCAGGATCAGTGTCGACGACAGTGGCGAATGTGGCGGTGTCCAACACCGCGAGCAACGTCACCTTCCAAGTCCTGGGAGGCATCGGCGTGCTCTTGTGATCGAGCGGAGCACGCGCGTGCCTCGGTGTGATGGCTAATGGACCTCGCCCGTCAAAAAGGCGAACGACGGGACGATGACTTCTTCGGGGGCGGCGCCTCCGTGGTGCGCGACACCATCGTGGTCGACGATGAAACCATGATCACCGAAGATGAACACGAGCGTGCGCGGCGCTAGAGTCTTGATGTGCTTGGCGAGCGAATCGGCTGCGTTTTGCGCCAACTCGGGCAACACGTCCAGCGCATGAGCCTGCGCCTTTGCGAGGCCGGCTTCGATCGCATCGAGCTTGAAGACATCGCGCGAACCCACCTTCACGCGACGAATGACTTCAGCGGTTCTGCCGCGCACCGGATCAGCGTCGCGATCCGCATCGTGTGCGATGCGCAACGCATCGACCCCACGCGTGAGACCTTCGAGCTGCCGAGAGGTGACCGTGGGCAAGGCCGCAAACAACGCGCACTCGGCCGCAAGCGTCGCGCGGCCGTTGAGTGAACCAGCCAACTCATCGCGCACGATCGCGCCGACGTCCCATCGCATCGCGTCGACCATCACCAAATGCGCCGTGCGCGCACCATGCATGCGAGCCAACCGTTTGGCGAGATCGTGAGCATCAAGCACCATCTTCGGCCGCTTGCCGGTCACCGCAAACGTGGGACACGCATCCGTGTAGGCGCGCGCAAATGTGCGCGAAAATTCGTCGCGCGCAGCAATGGCCTTGGGATCAGCGAGCCCCTCGGCGATCGCATTGGCGAGCGGCATGTAGCTCTGCGCAAAGATGCGCTCGAAGCTAGCAAGAGGCTGCGGACCGCGCGCAGCCACGAGCGCAGCGAGCCAAGGCTTGTACGCCGAGTCGGTCACCACCACACGCGCGCGAGACTCAAACAGCCCGGCATCGAAGTCAGCCTCTGGATCAGAAGCGGCAACAGGAACCGGATCGGGAGCGGGGACGGGAACGGGAGCGGGGACGGCGACGGACTCGGCGACGGGGACGGGAGCGGCGACGGACTCGGCGACGGGGACAGGGACGGGCGCGGGAGTCGAATCGAATTCAGCTTCGCTCGAGTCCTCGACGCCGAGCAACTGTGCAATCGACATGGGCGAAACGTACGCGACGAGTTCTCGATCGCTATCTCTCAACAACAACGCGATCGGCCTCTCGCGGCACGCGCGCGCATAAAACTGCAGTGTTCGTGCGTCCACAGCATCCAATCCACCCACGGGTGCGGTCAGTCGCATGAGCCCCGCAAGCGAGACACACAACCCGCGGTGACCGAGTTTGCGTGCACGAAACAACTGGTCGCTCAAGAGCGTGTCCGCTGCGTCGTCTGCGCCCATGCCGGGCGAACTCGCGCCGCGGGCGGCCAGCTCTGTCTCGACGCGTGCTTCGATTTTTTCTGCAAGCCCCCCGCGTTCGTCGCACGCGACCTGCACGACGAGCACGCCATGTCTGGTTAGGGCTTCATGCTGGCGCTGGGCGTCTTCGGCACTCACAAAACGTGTTTCGCCAGAAAAGACCAAAGCAGCGGACGAGCCGTGCGCGCTGACGATCGGCTCAGAAATAGCCAGGTTCGTGGACACGAGGAGCGGTACAGAAAGCGATTGCATGGCCTGATGACGGCATAACGGGCGCAAAATGGCCAACTTCGCGGATACGAAGCGCCCTCGCCGCACGCTGGGTAGTGGTCAAAGTACGGACCGAAAACGGCAAACCAGTGTTGACCGTTTCCCGCGGACTCCTTAACCTGGTCCTCGTTCCCTCTGCCAGGCTCGTGACTGGACTTATGGATCCCTTACGATTGTGAACCAGGGTAGCGTCCCCTCGTTCGGTGTGCACGCCGGGCAATTGCTTCATCGCGTTGATAACTCGGAAGCCTAAAGAGCGAGTTAGCTTCCCACCTAGCCACGATGGCTAGGGGTTCATCAAGTCCGCGCACGACCATGGCGGTACGGAACACTTCTTCTAACGAGTCACTCGGCCCACGCTGAGTGGCTCGTTTTTTTAAGCGCGCGCGAGCGCAACGACCGAATACGCAATCGCCACGTTTTTGCCCGGATTCGCATACGAGTGCCGCTGATCGCCGCGGAACGCCACGACGTCTCCTGGTTGCAGTCGGTAAGTCTCTCCTGCTGCGACGAGCACGATCTCTCCGCGTTCGCAGGTCAGGTACTCGCGTGTGCCAGGTGTGTGCGGCACGCCGACCATTCGCGCGCCTGCGGGCAACTCGAAGCGATCGATCTCCATGCCCGGGATCGGATCCGGCAAGAGCTTGCGAATGGTCGCTTGTCCACGCTGCTGGATGCGCACAGAGTCGCTTGGGTAGTGCACACACGCAGCGCGTGCCGGCGCCACGAGTTCTTCGAGGGTCACTTGCAACGCAGTCGCGGTACTCATCAGGACGCTCAGTGTCGGATTCGCGTCGCCCGATTCGAGGTGTGACCACGTCGCGCGCGGCACGCCGGCCAGCTTGGCGACTTGTTCTTGTGTGAGTCCGCGCGCTTCTCGCAGCTGACGGACGTTCTTTCCGAGGGTGGATTTGAGGTCGACGCTCATGGATTGGAACCCTGCCAATAGATGGGCATTGCAGTCAACGAATGAGCAAAGCCGCCGCAAGCTCTCTTGCAGGAGGAACAAGCCATGGACGTTCGAAACCGAGGAGTGCTGATCACAGGGGCGAGTCGAGGACTGGGCCTGGCGCTCGCCAACAAGCTCGCAGAGCAGGGCGCGCGCGTCGCGATGGTGGCGCGCAATCCAGAGGCCATCGAACGTGCGGCTCGGGATATTCGAGCAAAAGGCTTCGTGGCGCATGCGCTCGCGTTCGATGTGGGAGACAAAGACTCGACCTATCGCATTGCAGGCGCGGCCGCGGATCTCGTCGGTGACATCGACGTGCTCGTTCATAACGCCAGCACGCTGGGTCCAGTTCCCATGCCCACACTGCTCGAGACGGCATGCGAGGACTTCGAAGCTGTCCTTGCTCAAAATCTCATCGGTCCGTTTCGGTTGAGCAAGGTGGTCGTCGGCGCGATGTTGCTGCGAGAGAGCGGAGTCGTCGTGCATCTCAGCTCCGATGCTTCGGTCGAGGCGTACCCGACTTGGGGCGCGTACAGCGTGTCGAAAGCGGCGTTCGATCATCTCGCGAGAGTGTTCGCCGCCGAATCGCCGAGCGTGCGTTTCGTGGCGGTCGATCCAGGCGAAATGGATACTGAGATGCACGCGGCCGCGATGCCCGATGCGGATCGCAGTACGCTCGCGCGACCTGCCGATGTGGCCGCGCGGATCGCGGAGATCATCGAGAGCGCACACCAAGTGCCCAACGGTTCGCGGGTGATCGCCTCGTCATGGAGGAAGCCATGAGCGCGCTCATTGCTGCAACGTGGCCTCGCCCGCATCCAGAACTCGATCGTCTTTTGGTGATCGATCCTGCGACCCATCACTTCGATCACAAGGTCGTGGGCGACCTGCCGTGGCTCTTGCGGGCGGGTGACGTCGTCGTACTCAACGACTCTGCGACACTCCCGGCGTCGTTGTCGGGAACACTCTCGGTCGATGGACGCGACGCTCCGATCGAGTTGCGGTTGGTCGCTCGCGATGATGTCTCGACGTTTCGCGCCGTCTTGTTCGGCGCAGGAGATTGGCGCGCGCGCACGGAGGATCGCCCGCTGCCTCCCCCTACGACGCGTCCGACGCGAGCGCGGTTCGGCGATCTCGATGCGGAGATCATGTCGACCGATTCTCATCCACGACTCGTTCGCGTGCGCTTCGCAGAAACCCCCGACTTGATTTCGAGGCTATTTAGAGCCGGAAAGAGCGTGCAATATTCTCACCTGCGAGCGCCTCTCGACGCGTGGCACGTGCAGACTGCGTTTGCGTCGCGGCCTTGGTCGTTCGAAATGCCGTCTGCGAGTCGGCCTCTGACGTGGTCTTTGCTCAACGTGTTGCGTGAGAAAAAAATCGTTCTGGCGCGTCTCACGCACGCCGCAGGTCTGTCGTCGACGGGTGATGATCAACTCGATGCGCTGCTCCCTCTCGACGAGCGTTATGACATTCCGGCGGAGACCGTGACCGCGATCGAATCGGCTCATGCACGCGGTGGTCGCGTGCTCGCGGTCGGCACCACAGTCGTGCGCGCGCTCGAAGGCAGTGTCGCCCAGAGAGGGGCTCTCGTTGCGGGCGTCGGCATCACGTCTCTGCGCATTGGCCCTGATTTCAAGCCCCGTGTGACGGATGGTGTCTTCACTGGCATGCACGAAGCCGGCACCTCTCACGCGCGACTCATGAGCGCCTATGCACCCAACGAGTTGCTCGATCGCGCCTGGAACGACGCCGCATCCCGCGGCTACCTCGGCCACGAATTCGGCGACTCCACCCTCATCTTGAGAACCCACTAAATTGCATCTACTCGGTGAGAAAATCAGCGGAGACATTGTCGAAGGCGAGCTGCACGGTGCCGTTGCCCGTTTGCGCGGAGCCGAGGATGGCATAGGGCGCTGAGAGCCAATCGGCGTTCGCGAGATCGCCGCTGAGGATTTCGCACTCGGCTGTGGCGACGCTGCTGGTCAGCGGAAAGACTGCGATGACGACGGTCTCCAACCCCAAGTCGCCGCCGTCTGGCGCGGAGGCGTCGTTGAGAGTGAGTACCGGTCCTTGCTTGCACTTCACATCGCCAAGCTGCTTTGACTTGCGCTGCGCAATCACCACGCGAATGTGCTGAAAAATGGGGATCGTCACCGCTGGCTTGTAGTGCAAAAATCCCGAGCCTTGCGCGAGCGATCCTTTACTGCTCAGCACATCGAGCACGTACCCGATGTAGCCATCCTCCTCCGAAAACGCGATGCCCGCACCGTTGTTGGTTTTTGGATTCACGACCGCCATGATCCCGTCGATCAGGTACGCGCCTGAATCCCGAATGGGGGCGCTGCCGTCAGGATAAATGTAATCCACACGTATCGAGAACTCGAGGGCAATGCCGATGATGGGGGCGGTGTGCAGTGGCTTGCCGTCGAGCAGTGTCGTCGCTCCCGCTAGCGCGAGTTTGGTCCCCCCCAAAAAGCTCGGCACGCCGGTCCGCGCCAAAAGCGCGTTGGGCGGGGAGGGCGGAGTGGTGGTGAGCGAGTCGAGCGTCAGCGAGCCGCCGAGCTCGATGGTCCCCGGATATCCAGAATTCTTCCATTTCGTTTTCAGCTCTTGCGCCGACTTGTAGGAATCGAAGTCGTCGCAAAAGTCGTGCGGATGGCACGCGCACCAACCTGAATTCGTGCATGAAGTGCTGGCATCGATTGCGTCCGCCGAGGCATCGATGGGCACGCCGGCGTCACGAAGAGTATGATCTTCGAGTCCAAGAAGCGCACTGCAAGCGATGGCAGCAGTCGCAGCCGCGATTGCGATCAAACGCCTCAAAACGAGCCTCCAAACGCGCCGCCGCTCGTCGTTGGTGAAATCCACGCGGTCACTTTTGTCGCTGCCTTGGGCGCCGTGAGCCACAGCGCGAGACCTCCGACGAGCGCGACGCCTCCGAGCGCGAACGTCCACGTGCTCACGCGGGCATAAGTCTGTGCATCGCTCGCAGCAATGAGTGACGACGAATCAGGACACGTCGTCTTGTCGCAGCCACCACTCTTGGCCGTGCTGTCTTTGCTCATCGCAAGACCACCGAAGACAGCCCCAGTGCCAAGAGAGACGACACCCACGACCATCACGACCACACCCACAGTCCTCTGCCCAGAACCAACCGTCGGCAC
Source organism: Myxococcales bacterium (assembly GCA_043785265.1). GTDB lineage: Bacteria > Myxococcota_A > Polyangia > Polyangiales > Polyangiaceae > JANYHY01. The sequence goes on from JAYVXK010000869.1 coordinate 11,294, forward strand.
ATCGGGATTGGGTGACGGCGAAGGACTCGGTAGCGGTGACGGCGACGGATTCGGCGACGGCGACGGGCTCGCTAACGGATTCGGCGCCGGCACGTCAGCAGAGGGATCCCGCTCCAGCTTGGGAATCGTGATCGTATTGACCGCGGCCACGGTCACCTCGAAGCTCGACCTGAAACTCGAGTATCCCGGAGCGCGCGCTTCGATCGAATGCGGTCCTGGATCGATCGGCACCGCGACACTCCACAAAGGCTCGGTCAAGAACGCGCCATCGCGAAGCACCTGCAGACCCGGCACACGTGCCTCTGGCGGCACAGCGATGATCACACGCAAGAGCCTTTTTCCAAGCTCTGTGGCTCTCGTCTGCGCATAACGCTCGCGGTTGGGGTCTTTGGCTTGAGCTGCCGCCGCCGCTGCTTCGCGAAAGGTCTCCCAGGCGCGCGAGGGTTGGTTGTTCTTGTCGTAACACTCGCCCAAGTTGAGCAACGTGCCGATCCCAGGATCGAGTCGCTCGCTCTCGGCGAGCTTGGGACAAGCTGCGGCATAGTTGCCTTGCTGCATGAGGTCGCGCGCAGAATCGAACAACGCTTCGGCCGCGACTGCATCGGTCTGCTGCGCCCTCGCGATGCGCGGCAGTGCGCAAAGTCCGACCAACAGAAGCGGCGCGAGTCTCACGCTCACCATCCTATCAGCAACTTGGGGTTACTTGCGGTGCGTGAAGTCCACCGCGTCGGAGGACGCGCTCGGCGCAAACATGGGCGGCTTGTGTATGTGAATGGGCAAATGCGGGGCTGACGCGCTGACGACGGGAACGGCACTCGCACTCGACGCGATGCTTGGCGATGGCGCCGCTGTGACCGCTGGCGCGTCGGCGGACGGGCTCACTGGCGCGGTCACGACAGGCTGCGTCGCGACAACGATCGTCGTGGTCGCAGTCGTCGGAACCGGCGTATTTTTCATGCTGATCGCGAAGAAGGTGATCGCAGAAACGATCGCAATGCCCACCACGATGACGGCGATCCAGGTGCGATTCGCGGGCGCTGCAGCTGCGCCTTTTGCCGTCGTGCCTCCCCACGTGACGTCTGTTCTTGCGGCTGGCATCGCTCCCGGCGGCAGACTCATCGGGCGCGGCACTGTTGGAGAACTCTTTCGCCCGCCTGCGATCGTTCGACCGATTCGAGCGACCGTTGCCTGTGCATGCTCGGGGGCAAACGGCGCGAGGGCTCGTGCGAGTTCACCGACGTCCACAAACCGATCGTCTCGCTCGCGTGCAAGACACTTGACCACGACCGCGTCGAGTTCACGGGGGATGTCTGGTCGCAGCGAACTCGGACGAGGAGGCTCTGCGAGCATCAGCATCGCGTACTGCTGATGAATGGTCTCCGCCTCGAAAGGCACGTGCCCTGTCAGCATCTCGTAGAGGCACACGCCCGTCGACCAAATGTCGGTGCGCGAGTCGACGTCACGCGACGACTTCATCTGCTCGGGCGACATGTAGAGCGGACTGCCGACCACGCCTTGCGTCTTGGTCACATTGCCTTCGCCGGTTTCGTCGCCTGTCGACGCAGCGAGTGCACCGACCTTGGAGACGCCAAAATCAAGCACTTTGACGATCGGCGAACCATCTGCCGCTGTCGTGAGAAACAAATTCGCGGGCTTGAGATCGCGATGCACGATGTCGAGCGCATGCGCCTCCGCGAGACCTTCGAGCGCTTGCAAGATGTAGTCGACGGCCACGTCGATCGGCAGACCATTCGTCTCGGGCACGCGAACGAGTGACGCGAGATTTTCTCCTTCGAGATACTCCATCACCATGAACGGCGCGCCGTTCTCCAGAATCCCCGTGTCGAGGACCTTCGCGACATGCGCGCTCTTGAGTCGCACTGCCGCACGCGCTTCACGCTCGAACCGCGCGACCGATTCTTTGTTGCCCATCACGCGTGGCAACATGAACTTGAGCGCCACGATCTGTCGTAACTGCAGGTGCGTCGCCGACACGACCATGCCCATGCCGCCTTCGCCCAGCACGCGCTCGATGCGATATTTGCCAGCCAGAACGTCTCCGACTTTCGGCGGCGGCGACACGCGCAATACGCTTGGCTGCGGCGCGCTTCCCTCGTCGAACTTGGTGGCGTCGTCCGTCATCGTGGCTCCCCGATGGTAGCAGAAGAGCAGCGGTCACGAGCGCAACGACCGTCATCTAGCCATGGACGGCCATAGGGCGCGCCTGCTAAACGCTTGGGGCATGGCGAAGACGCAAACTGCACCCGTTGTTGTAGAGGCTGCGGGCT
>JAYVXK010000870.1:0-4333 GCA_043785265.1 Myxococcales bacterium
ATAATCCTTGATGCACTTTGGCGAGAACGCCCGGTACCAAACCTGCGCGTCTGGCGTCGCCTTCAGATTGACGAGTCCGTCGCGACCCACGCGGTCGACGTCGATGCGCATGATCGCGCCGTCGGGTTTCCACGCGACGACGATCTTGCTGGCCCACTCGTAGTTCGCGACCACGTCGAACGCGTCGAAGGTGCCAATCCAGCCCGGCACGTCGAGCGTCTCCCATCCCTCGAACGGAATCGTCGCGATGTTGGAGAGGTTCACTTTTGGCGACTTGGGCTGCTCGGATTGTTTGATGAGTCCGTCGATGTCGGGGGCTGGGGCAACTCGGTTAGCTGCTTGCGCCTGCTCGAAGCGGGCTTGCTCGCTTCGCACCGACAAAGCGATGTACGCGCCGAACCCTGCGATCACGAGAGGGATGAAGATGAATGGAAAGACTCGCGCCCACTTTGGCGTGGGCGGCATGACCTGCGGAGTCAAAGCGCTCACCCCATGGAACGCACTCACCAGCGCAACTTGCTCTTCGGCGCCGCAGAACGGGCAGCGCACGGTCGAACCCGGAGCTGCTGCTTGGAGTTTCGCTCCACAGTTTTTGCAAACGCGCATGGAGGCGAGAATAGCGAAAGTTCAGACGCCGACGAGACGCATCTGTCGCTTGTTGCTCGGTGTGAAGGGGATCGCGTATTGGCCTGAAAAACAGGCATGGCAGTAGTTCTTTGGATCGCCACCCGCAGAAGCGAGCATGCCTTCGAGAGACACATAGCCAATCGTGTCTGCGGTGACGTATCGACAGATCTCGTCGAGCGTGTGACTCGACGCGAGTAGCTCGCGGCGGGTAGGGGTGTCGATGCCGTAGTAGCAAGGCCACTGAGTGGGGGGACTCGAGATGCGCAAGTGAACTTCTTTGGCGCCCGCGTCTCGCACCATTTTGACGATCTTGCGCGATGTGGTGCCGCGCACGATCGAGTCGTCGACGACCACGACGCGTCGCCCCCGAATCGAACTCTCGACCGGATTGAGTTTGAGACGCACACCAAAGTGTCGGATCGATTGCTGCGGCTCGATGAAAGTACGGCCGACATAGTGCGAGCGGATCAAGCCCATTTCAAAGGGGATCCCGAGCGCGCGCGCGTAACCAATGCCGGATGGAACTCCAGAGTCGGGAACGGGGATGACCACGTCGGCTTCGATCGGATGTTCCTTCGCGAGTGTCTCGCCGAGTGACTTGCGCACCTCGTAGACACTCCGCCCGCCCAAATTGGAGTCGGGGCGCGCGAAGTAGACATATTCGAAGATGCACGTTTGGCGTTGCGCTTGTTCGGGGATGCGAATCGATCGCATGCCTGCCGCGTCGATGACGATGATCTCACCTGGTTCGACGTCCCGAACGAATTCGGCGCCGATCAGATCGAAGCTCGTGGGCTCGCTCGCGATCACATGTGCGTCGCGAGTGCCGGGAAGAATGCCGAGGCACAACGGACGAATACCGCGTGGATCACGCACCGCGACCACTGTGTCTTCCGTCATGAAGAGCAGCGAATAAGCGCCTTTGACGTGTCCGAGCGCGTCGACGATGCGGTCTTCGATCGAGACCTCTTTGCTCATGGCCACCAAATGCACGAGCACTTCGGTGTCGCCCGACGATTGAAAAATCGATCCGCGCGCCTCGAGCACTTCGCGTACTTCGTCCGCATTCGTGAGATTGCCGTTGTGACAGACCGCAAGCGAACCGCGGGCGTAGTCGACCGCGAAGGGTTGCGCGTTCTTCAAGTGCGAGCCGCCTGCGGTCGAGTAACGCACGTGACCGATCGCGATGCGACCTGGCAGCTTGGAGAGAGAGGCCTCGGTGAACACGTCTTGCACGAGTCCCATCGCGCGATGAGCGAACAGCCCCTCGCCGTCACTCGTCACGATCCCGGCTGATTCTTGCCCTCGATGTTGCAGCGCGTGCAAACCGAGGTACGTCAGATTCGCAGCTTCTGCGTGACCAAAGATGCCAAACACCCCGCACTGATCATGAAAGTGATCATCGCTCGGCGCAGGACGCCGTTCTGCGTTGGTGTACGGATCGAGGATGGTCAGGCGACGCATGGGCGTTGAACACCGCTCGCGAGAGCGATGTTCAGCGCCTACGTAGCACGCTTTGCACCGCGATGGACGCGACGCCGATGAGCACTCCAAACGACAGCGCCCCCACGTCTTGCGAGAAGGCCGCACATGCGGGATGAGCTTGATCGTAGCCGGGACACGCGAACGCCATCGCAGACGCGAGAGAGACCGACAAGAAGGCGGCGGCGCGAATGACTACGTTCATGCTCACAGTCTGCCTGATGTCCTCACGGCTGCAAGATGATCGACGCCGGGGTTCATTGTCAGCGTGGACTGTAGGTCGCGACGATCTCGATTTTGTAGCGCGAGTGCGCGTGCGTCGCGTCTGTCGGAGTGAGCGAACTGAGTGACTTTTTCACGCCACTGGCGCATGTGTTGATCGCTTTGTTGCTCGAGAGTGTGCGTCCTTCGTGCGGCAAGCTGAGCATCACCGGTTGCTTCTTGCGCTGGTAGCTCACGTCGATGTCGTAAAGCACTGTGCCTCCACCCACACCCGCGGGCACACACGACGCGTTGTCTGCGATGGCCTGCGCGAAGGCTCTCTCGAGTGTCGGCAATCGATCGCAATCCTTCGGGGCAGTCTTGATCGAGCCTGGATCATGACACTCCAGAACATGCGCTTCCGAGAGGGTCAGACCCACAGGCACGCTCACTCCCGAGTCGCTCACAGACGGCGCGTTCGAAAGCACGTTCGCAGGCTGGCCGTTGATCTCCACTGTGGTCGACGATGCATCGAGATCGGTGGTGTTGGCGACGTCGTCGGGAATGGCGACAGGACGACGACACAGATAGAGAGGAATCGTGACGAGCACGAGCAGCAGAATCAGAACCACCACGAGTTGAAACCGCCCAGGTCCCTCGGGGCCTGCATCTGCGCCAGGTTTGGTGGCCAACGGTCGAGGCTCACTCGGCGGATGAGATGGCTCGCCGCGGCCCGACTGCGGTCCAGTGTCCTGACGATCCGGCACGACGCTACTGGGAGTCGACTAGTGAGCGCACCGTCGCGCGTGACTCGCAGCGCGCGATCGAGGCGACCAGATCCAACCCATCGGGCAAACTACCCTGAACTTGCCCCACGATTTGCTCGACCAGGTTGCGCGCCTCTTGTGCACCGGGTCCCACCATCGCGGTCGCAAATCGTAGTGGCCCTGTTTGGCCTGCAGTCACTGCGATGAGAGAGAGCAGGAGCATGTCCGTGAGTTCGACTACACGCGACGCGGCTCGACGAAACGCTAGCATCTCGAGGATGGTCGGTCGGTCACTCACGAGTCGATTGGGGCCGCGAATCTCGTAGCGGGCGATGGATAGTGGTGCATCGACCCACTCGGCGAACGCGGCTTCTTCGTCGAGTCCTTTGAGCAACTCTTCGCGCTTGAGCAGGCCGGTGAGTCCGTCGCGTTTGCTGAGATAGGTGCGCGCGCGCTTTTGACCGATGCTGTCTTTGCCAAACGTGACGAGCTTGAAGCGCAGCTCGCCAAACTGCACCTCGCCGCCGTGCATCAAGCTGATGTTCTTTTTTCGCTCGTAGGTGTGGTCGGCGTACGTGCCGTTGGTCGAGCCGAGGTCTTCGAGGTTCCACGTGCCGGCTTGGCAACGCAGGCGCACGTGTTGACCGCTGACTGTGGCCTCGGGCACGACGACTTCGTTGTCTGCGCGTCGACCGATCGTGAAGTCTGGTTTGTCGAGCATCACCAACTCGCCCACGAACTCGGGCGCGTTGGTGGCGAACGTCGCCAGCAAGGCTTGCTGACCCGGCGCAAACGCAGCTTGTGTGTTTCGACCAGGAGGCGGTCCCGGATCGAGTCGCTCACGTGGCAACTGAATAGGATTGGTCGTCAGCGTGACGGGGTTGAAAAAACGCAGGTGACGCGCGGGCAAGCGCTGGGGGGGATCGTCAGCCAAACAGCGGAAGATTTGCTTGATTTCGTCGACCGACAAGCCTGCAGGCACATCGAACATGATCTGCGACTTCATCGGCTTCGCGCGCGGCTTGTATCCGGGCTCAGGAACGCGACAGGTCCACATCTCCCAAAGAGTGAGGCCGAGCGCATAGACGTCGTCTTCTGGCGATGCGCCGCCGGATCGAATGCGCTCAGGCGCCATGTAGTTTGGAGTTCCGCCATCAGGAGGCGCGCCAGGCCGTCGAGCGCTCACACGCGCCCGCTCTTTGGCGAAACCAAAGTCGAGCACGACTGCTTTGCCCGGCGTGCCGTCGGTGTTGGTG
>JAYVXK010000871.1:0-4331 GCA_043785265.1 Myxococcales bacterium
GCTCGTGTGCGGATCGAGCGCTCCCGCTGCCAGCACCTTCCTTGGTGCGCTCGCATCGAGCGGTTCGCCTGGTGATCGCGTGGTCGTCGTCCAAGAAGAGGACGACATCAATGTCGCTCACGCTCAAGTGCTTCGTCTGCACGACGCCAACCGGCACGAAGACGTGCTTCGCGCCGCTGCGAGGACGCGTCCCGATCGTTGGGTGGTAGGGCATCTCTCAGGTCGCGCAGTCGCATCCACACTCGAAGCCGTGAGCGAAGGCGCCGAAGGGGTTCTCGCTTCTGCTTCTGCACCAACGCTTCGCCAAGGTCTGAGTCGACTGGTCACGCAACTTCTACTCGCGCAGCCTGGTCTGTCACCCGAGGCGGCGCGCGAGTGTGTGGCGGAGAGCTTCGACATCGTCATCGAAGTGCATCTGTTGCCTGATGGGCGTTATCGCGTGGGGCGAATTTCGGAGCTCGGTGGCACCGACGCGAAGGGCCTTGTTTCTAGGGATATCTTCTTGGCCGCTGATGGCGGTGAGGGGCACGTGGCCACTGGCGTAGTGCCTCGAGTCGTGAACGAATTTGCCGCGCGCGGCGTCCGCGTCGATACCAACTTGTTCAAGAAAGCCGGCCGCTAGGCGAAGCCTGCGATTGGGAGAGCGCAGCCCCCTGTCATCCTGAGCGGAGCGAAGGATCCCCTGAGTGAACCTTAGGCTAAGGATGCTTCACGGGCTGCGGGCGCAGCGGAAGCCGATGGCGTTGGCTCGGGCTGAGGGCAGGTCTTGGTAGCGGATGGACGTGAGGATGTTGTTGGAGTCTGACGCGGCTGCGTTACCGCCTCGGCTGGCTCGGCCGGTGCTGGTTGGCCCAGCGGTGAAGGCTGCGCAGTTGAGGCAAGGGCGTGGAGCTTGGGCGTAGTCTTTCGAGTACCAATCGAGAACCCACTCGTCGACGCTTCCGGCGAGATCGGCTTGGCCCCACTTGCTGTCGCCTTTGGGGGAGCTCGAGCCGACTGGGACGAACGAAGCCGGGCCGTAGACTGCGTACGTTCCGTCGGTGGTCGTCGAGTTGGGTGGGTTGGACCAGGGAAACACGCGCTGCTCGCTGCCACCTGCTGCGGCGTAGTTCCACTCGGCTTCGGTAGGAAGTCGACCACCATCCCAGATGCAGAATGCCTGGGCCTCGAACCAAGTGATGCATCCCATGGGAAGGTTCTCGCTGTCACTCGGGCTCGGAGTCCAGGTCGTGTACGAGTAACAGTGGAGGGCGGAGGCGAGTCCGACTTGGTCTCCAGGGAGCGCCGAATCCCACGCGCTATCCCAGCCTGGGTCGGCTGGGTTGTTGGGATTCTTCCCCGTGCCGACCTTGGGTTGACTATCAGGATAGGCAACGACAAATCCGCGAAAGCGTCCAACAGTGACTTCGTAGGTGTCGAGTCGGAAGTCGCTCACAGTCGCGGTGCGGGTTGCGTCGAGGTAAGTCACGCCATCATAACTGCGCTTGAAGGTGCCTCCCGGTACGACAGCGCTCGCGCAGCAGTCGTCGTTCTTTTTGGGTCCGCATGTCTGAGCGAGATGCGCGCAATTGGGACCGGTGGTCACGGCGCCCGCGTCGAGCACACCAAGCTGCTTGGCATCCATTCCGAACACGAGACTGCACGCGAGCGAGCTGCCCACAAGGCCGAGCGCCATCGCCCCAGCCAACCTTCCCAATCGCGAGCGCACGGTCAGAAGCTCCCCTGCAACAAGCCGCGCAAACTGGTGGCTGGTTTTGTTGCCGGCGGGGTGCGAGTCGATGGCGCGAGGATCCACACGAGGGCGCCCACTGCGGTCGCTCCGACTCCGATGAAAAAAATCGTCGTCGCACCCGTGGCCGTGGTGCGCGCGACGTCTGTGTCCGTCAGACCCTTCTGGTCGCAGATGGATCCTTGGCAGTGGGCGCTCGCGGCCGAATCGTACGACCCCTTCGCGATGACGCCGAGGACGACGCCCAGGATCACTGCAACGCCTCCGACGACAGTCAGTGTGATTCCTGTGTCGCGGACTCCTCGTGCGCGGTCCCGCTTCAGGTTCTCGGCGTCGGTGTGAACCTGCTTGGCGATCTCGTTCATCTCCGGCGTCGGGACGACTTCCGGTTTCGGCTTCTCGGGCTCCTTCGGCACGTCTTCCAGTGCGGGCACTGTGAGCGTGGCAGAGCCTCCATTTTCGGAGACCGTCATACTTCCGGTCCAGGTGATCTTCCCAGGCGCAGACGCCGTGATTGCGTAGGTGGCGGGGTCGACAGGTGTCGCCGATCCCCACTGCGCTTTGCCGACCACGAGATCGCCGCGATGCACTTCGAGACCTGCCAGATCGGGTGTGGTGACGACAATCGTGGCGCGCGAGAGCACAGCTTCCAGCTTCGCGGCGCGCGCACGTGCCACCTTCTCGCGATCTGGTTTTCCTGCGAACGCGGCGTCGTCTGCGACGTCCACGAAGTTCGCCCACGCGCTCGCGGTACGGCCAATCGCTTCGTAGCATTCAGCGAGTCGAAACTTCTTGGCCATGGCTGGGTCGATGCGCTGACTCTCCGCGAGCTTCGGACACGCGGCCGCATAATCTTGGGCCGCCACCAGTTTCATTCCGTCCTCGAACAACGACTCCGCAGCGGCGCGATCGAGCGCAGTCGGTTCTGCATGCGCGCCCATGGGCAGGGCGATCATGGTCAGAGAGAGAGCGGCGATGAGCGGAAGTCGCTTGCGCATCCGGTCACCGACTTCCAGTCCCGAAGGGATCGCTGCTCGCGGGAGCCGCGGTCCCCGCGTCCTTGGTCACTGGACGACGAACAGTCGACACGACCACAGTGGGTGCCGGAACCACGCTCGCAGACACAGATGGAAGACCCGCCGTCCCCGTCCCCGCTCCCGTCCCCGTCCCCGCTCCCGTCCCCGTCCCCGCTCCCGTCGCCGTCCCCGCTCCCGTCCCCGTCGCCGTCCCCGTCGCCGTCCCCGTCGCCGTCCCCGTCCCCGTCTCCGCTCCCGTCCCCGTGTTTGCCCGCCACATCAGAATCCCAGCCAGACCGATCGCCGCGACCACGCCTATCGCTGCGATCATTCCTACGCGTGGTCGACGTGGGGCTGGTGTCGTGGGAACAGATTCGCTGACCGGCCCCGTCGTGGAAGAATGACTCTTCGCGCTCGCCGCGGACGCTGAAATCGCAGTCGGCGCGTGCGCGAGATCTTGCTCGGGCTTTTGCGCGAACGGCATCGACTCGCTGCCGCCGACTACCGCTTCGAAGGCGTCGGCGAGTTCCTTCGCGCTTGCGAAGCGAGACCCAGGCTCTCGTGCGCACGCGTGAGCGAACCATTCATCGAGCGGCGCGTGGAGGGCGGCGGGCAGAGACGGAAGCGCGACCGATGGACGCGGAAGAGGACTGCTGCAGATCGCGACCGCGAGCGCGCCGACTGTGTCCCCTGCGAAGGGACGCTTGCCAGTCAGGCCTTCGAACGCGACGACACCGAGCGCCCAAAGATCCGTGCGGTGATCGATCTCCTTCAGGCCCATCATCTGTTCGGGGCTCATGTAATAGGGAGTTCCGATCGCAGCGCCGGTCTTGGTCTGAGAGAGTTGTTGCGCGTCGCCGACCTTCGCGATGCCGAAGTCGAGCACCTTGACGAACGCCTCGCCGCCGCCACCATCCGATAGGAAGATGTTGTCTGGCTTGATGTCGCGATGCACCACTCCACGTTCGTGCGCACGCAGCAGCGCCTTGGCGACGTGATTGACGACCGTGGCGAGTTGGCGAGGCGGCAACGGGCCTTCGCGTGCGATGCGATGACCGAGGTCCTCTCCGTCCATGAGCTCCATCGCGATGAACGGGATGCCACTGGGAAGCACACCGTGATCGATCATGTGCACGACATGCGGACTCTTGACGAGCGCCGCGGCGGCGGCTTCGCGAGAGAAGCGCGCGAGGGCGTCGGGACTGGAGACGAGTTCTTCGGAGACGAACTTGACGACCACTTGCGTGCGGAGGCCGGTGTGGTCGGCGATCCAGACGCTGCCCATGCCGCCTTCGCCGAGGGGGCGGAGGAGCCGTAGTGACGGCGTCACCTGAGTGCCGGGGGTGAACTTCGACATCGCTAACGATAGTTGTATCGGCGGCCTGCTGATGGGTAAAGGGGCAGCTGCGACTGGGAGGTTGGGGCTCGGGGCGGAGCGGTAGGTGGTGGGTGGAGCAAGTGAGCTAGCCTCCGGGAGTGGCTCGAGACTATGGCGTGGTGTCGCGGAGAGTTGCGGTTGCGCTCACTTGCGTTGTGCTTCCGCTGAGCTCCTATGTCGATGGATCGCGCGCGCTGTGTTGGTCGAT
>JAYVXK010000872.1:0-4325 GCA_043785265.1 Myxococcales bacterium
CAGTCAAAGGGGGCTTGTCCGTCGCGTTCGTCACCGAAGACACGACGCGTTCGCGCCCAGACGTGCTGACGACGCTGTTTCGTACGGCGATTGATCATGGAGCATCGCGGCTTTGTTTGTCGGACACAGTCGGCCACGCCACACCAGATGGCGTGCGCAATCTCGTGCAATTTACACGCAGTGTGATTTCGGGCACGGGCGCCAAGGACATCGGCATCGACTGGCATGGCCACAACGACCGTGGTCTCGCGTTGGTCAACGCATTGTGGGCGCTCGAGTTCGGCGCTGACCGGGTGCACGGCACCGCTCTTGGCATCGGCGAACGCGTGGGCAACGCGCAAATGGAGCTCATTTTGCTCAACATGAAACTGCTCGGATCGCTCGAGCACCAAGACCTCACCAAGCTCGTGGAGTACTGCGAAACAACCGCAAAAGCCGTTGGCTGGAATGTGGCGCTCAACTATCCACTGGTCGGCGCGGACGCGTTTCGCACGGCAACGGGAGTGCACGCTGCTGCGATCATCAAGGCCATGCAAAAGGGCGATGCTTGGCTTGCCGACCGCATCTACAGCGGCGTGCCCGCGGGCATGTTTGGTCGCAAACAAGAAATCGTGATTGGCTTCATGAGCGGCGCCTCGAACGTGAACTACTACCTGCGCGAGAGGAACATCGAACCAGACGAAGTGCTCGTGGCCGAGTTGCTCAAAGAGGCAAAGGCAGTCGACCACATCCTCACGCAAGCAGAAGTGATGAGCGTCGTCGCGCGCGTGCGGGGCAAGGTCTGAGATGCCGCATGCGCAGAGCGAAGGTGCGCGCATCTTCTACGAGGTGGCGCAGGGGACAGGCACGGGCTCGGAGACTGTCGTTCTCTTGCAGGGTCTAGGATTGTCGTCGCGCTTTTGGTTCGAGCAACCCGACATTCTTCGCGACATGGCAGATGGCCCTCGGCGCATCGTCACGATCGACAACCGAGGAGCGGGACGCAGCGACAGGCCGCGCGGACGCTACAACATGCGGCAAATGGCAGGCGATGTGATCGCTGTGCTCGACGCCATCGACTGTCCACGGGCGACGATCGTCGGCATCTCGATGGGCGGCATGATCGCTCAACGTGTGGCGATGCATCATCCGTCGCGGGTGGACGGTCTCGTGTTGATCGCGACCATGCCCGGCCTGCCGCACTCACGACTGCCGAGTCCGCAGGCGATCGCACTCTTGTTGTCGTTGCCGATTCAAAAGAAGCGAAGTCGTTCGCACGACCGGCTGCTTTTGCCGGAAAAAGAGCTCGATCGCGCTCCGATCCATTTTGCAAAATGGCCGGCAGCGCTCGCTCTCGATCCTCTTCGCGCGAGCACGTTCGCCTCTCAGTTTGCCGCGGTCGCGACGAATTGGACGGGCCGATTGCACGCTAACATCGAGTGTCCAGCGGTGGTGGTGAGCGGCAAAGAAGACATCTTGATTCCGCCTGAAAATGGCGCGCGCATCGCCGCACGCATCCGTAACGCAAAACACGAAGTGCTCGAGGGCATTGCCCACGCGGTCCCGCTGCTCGACAAACAAGTCGTGTCGCGCAGCTTGAGGCAACTGCGCACGATGACCTCTTGACGGTCGGCTCGCGTTTTCGGTCCGACCTCTCACTTCGTTCGAGCATGCGTCGCGGCGTGTGGTAACCGCGAAGGACGATGATCCCGCGCTACACGCCCGCCGACTTTGCCGACCACTGGTCTGACGACAAGCGCTATCGGGTCTGGCTCGAAGTGGAGCTCGCCGCTTGCGAAGCCATGGAGCATGACGATCTGGTTCCAAAAGGCATCGCCGCATCGATACGAGCCAAACGCTTGGTGCTCGATGCTGCACGAATCGCAGAGCACGAACGCACGACCAAGCACGATGTGATCGCGTTCCTCACTCATGTCGAAGAACTCGCGGGCATCGACGCGCGATGGCTTCATCGTGGCATGACGTCGAGCGACGTACTCGACAGCTCGCTTGCGATCTTGCTGCGCGACGCAACCGACATGATCCTCACGCGCACCGATGGCCTGCTTGCGGCTCTCGCGGCTCGTGCTCGCGAACACGCAAAAACGCCTATGATCGGCCGCAGTCATGGCATCTTCGCAGAGCCGATCACTTTTGGTCTCGCGCTTGCGGGCCATCACGCAGAGCTGTCTCGCGCGAAGCAACGCATGGTTGGCGCACGCGCGGAGATCGCCACAGGCAAGATCGCAGGAGCGGTGGGCACCTACGCGCATGTCTCGCCCGCCATCGAGGCGCGAGCGCTCTCAGCGTTGGGCCTCGCAGCCGAGACTGTCTCGACACAAGTGGTCGCGCGCGATCGACATGCTTCGCTCATGAGCACCTTTGCGCTGACCGCGGCGGCGATCGAGAGGCTCGCCACGAACGTTCGTCATTGGCAACGCTCCGAAGTAGGCGAAGCCGAAGAGGCCTTCACCGTCGGCCAAAAAGGGTCGAGCGCGATGCCACACAAGCGCAATCCGATCTCGAGCGAAAACTTATGTGGTCTTGCTCGTGTGGTGCGAGCCGCGGTCACACCAGCGTTGGAGAACATCGCGCTGTGGCACGAACGAGACATCTCGCATTCTTCGGTCGAGCGCATGATCGCACCCGACGTGACGAGCACCTTGGCGTTCATGCTCGACCGCGCAACGAGCCTCGTTCGCGGTCTGGTCGTCTATCCTGCGCGACTAAAAGAGAACCTCGATCGCGCAGGAGAGCTCTATTTTTCCGAGGCGATCTTGCTCGCGCTCGTGAACGCGGGCATGCCGAGGCAAGAAGCGTATGTGCTCGTGCAGCGCAACGCGATGCGTGCTTGGGGAGGCGACGGCAGCTTCCGCGCGAACCTCGAAGGCGACGCAGACGTGACCAAGCGACTCGACGCGAAGGTCATCGCCGCGTGCTTCGACCTCGACCACGCGCTCGCCCACGTGCCGGCAATCCTCGAACGCTCATTGCGCTAGGTCTTGTCATCACGGGGAGGCACGCGCCTCCCCGCCCCAAAAAAGCGTGGTTTTTTGGGGCGCCCACCCCACGCGGCTCGCTCCGCTCGATTTGGATCTGATTCAAAACTTCGTTTTTCATCAGCCTGCTAACTAAGGAGTGGTGCCCGCGAGCTCCACAACGATCGCTCGTTCGAACTCGTGACCGCTGACCGGCGTCAGCTTCATCCCCATCAACACGCCGCTGACGCACCCGTCGATCCGTGCGTCCGTCGGAGGCGTGATCGGCGCCACCCTGCTCGCCGAGCCGTTGTCCGTCATCGAGATCTTGTATTCCGCGTGGCGCCCAGCCTCTTCAACGTCGTATCCACTCACATGCGCGGCTGAAAAACACTTCGCGAGCGCTGGCAGTTCTACGGCCAATTGTTGCCGGATTTCTTCTGTCGCAAAGTCGTTCGATCGCGTCGGAAACGCAGCGACCTGCCAACCAGCCCGCGACGGGTAGGGGACGATATTGGAGACGACAAGCGCATGCGAGTGGGATGGCGACGGGAGCGGGGACAGGGACGGGGACGGGAGCGGGGACGGGGACGGGAGCGGGGACGGGAGCGGGGACGGGGACAGGGACGGGGACGGGAGCGGGGACGGGGACGGCGAGCCGTGCATCAGCATCGCGATCACGCCCGCGCCACCGATCGCAAGCAACCCCATCACGGCCATCACGGGGATCAACATGGAGGACTTCTTCGTGTTCACCGCAATCGTCGCACCATGAGGATTTGGCGAAACCCCAGGCACCGAAATCACAGCTCGCGCACGGTCGGGTTGAGAGGTCCACTTCGCCACGGCCGCGCGCATCTCGTCGGCGGACCCAAAGCGCGCGTCCGGATTTTTGCTCATCGCTCGCGTCACGATCTGGCTAAAATCAGCCGGAAGATCGGGTCGAACTCGCGAGAGCGGTGGTGGATCGTGTTCGAGTATTGCCATGAGCAATGCGGGAACGCTGTTGGCGACGAACGGCAGTTGACCTGTCAACGCGTGATACATGCACGCGCCCACGGCATAGAGATCGCTCCGCGCATCGACGCGCGTGCCCCGCGCCTGCTCGGGCGCCATGTAGGCTGGCGTGCCCAACATCGCGCCGGCCTTCGTCAGCCGACCGGCTTCTTCTTGAAGCTGCGCAACGCCGAAGTCGAGCAGCTTGACCATCTCACCCAGGGAAGGCACCTCGGTGAGAAACACATTGTCTGGCTTCACGTCGCGATGGATGATCCCGGCACGGTGCGCTGCGGCGAGACCATCCAGCATTTGCGAAGTGATCGTCGCCAGGCGCGCGCAATCGATTCGTCCAGACCGCTCGATGAGTTG
>JAYVXK010000873.1:0-4320 GCA_043785265.1 Myxococcales bacterium
TCGCGACATCAAGCCCTCGAACTTGTTTCTCGCGCGCGGAGTCGACGGCGTCGAGCGCGTGAAGCTGATCGACTTTGGCATCGCGCGTGTCGAGTGGGAGGAGACACGCATCACTGGCATCGGCGCTCCAGTCGGCACGCCGGGATACATGTCTCCCGAGCAAGAGACTGGCGGATTGATCGACGCACGCAGTGATCTGTTTGCGCTCGGAGCCACTCTGTTCGAATGCCTCGCAGGTGAGCCACCGCCGCCGACGCCGAGCGGGTTGTGGCTCTCGAGTGGCACGCCAGTCGAAGGACTTCCGATCAGCATCGCCCATAAAATCCCTGCGAGTTGGCGACCTGTCATCGAACGCGCGATGGCACCCATCCCAGACGATCGCTTTCAAGACGCGCGCGCATTCTCGCAAGCGCTTCGTGAGGCTGAGGCAGAGACGCGCTCGCAAGCTGCGACGACGTGACGTATAGCGAGTGCGTGCGCTCTCTCGTTACCGTTTCGCTCCGAGCTCTGTTGCCTGTTGCACTGTTGCTGACGGCCTGCCCGCCTTCCCCCAGCACACCGCCGCCGAATTCGGGCTACGCGCCGTATCCGCAGCAGCAACCGCCGTATCCCTATCCGCCGCAACAGCAACCACAGCCGACCCCGAGTGCGCAGCCGCCGCAGCAGCCACCGCAACCGCAGCCTGCATCACGCGCTCTCCTCGGCCCGCTCTTTGGCGCTCAGATGTGGCAAGCTGAGGCGCGAGCGATCCTCGCGGAGCTCATCAATCATCTCGATCCGACCTACGCAGCCCGCGTGCGCGGCATCCCGATGGTGTTCGATCCGGACGTCACTGAGGTCAATGCGTTCGCTGGTTGTGACGACTCGGGTAGCGCCTTCATGGCGGGTACCGAGGGACTGCTCGAAGCCGTCGATGCGATCGCGCAGACGCAAGCGACCGACGAACTCTACGGCACGCGAACCTACGAGGCTTACCTCGCGGTAGCCATCCCGCGCCTGCTCGATCCGAATGACAAAATAGGCCCAATCCTGCCGCCTGGGACGATACCTGCACAATACATTCTCCTGCCCGCGCGCATCTCGCGTGCACACGAGATTTGGGACGACGTCATCGCGTTCACATTCGGACACGAGGTCGCGCATCACTATCTCGGTCATACGGGGTGTGCGGTGGGGCAATCCCAGGGGCCCACTCCGGGCTCGCTCGCACGCATCGCGAGCAGACTCGTTCCGTTGCTCAATCAACCCAATGAGATCGCCGCCGACAACATGGGCGTCATCGACGTGCTCGACACCGGTCGCGCGCGCAGACCTGCGTTCGAGTGGAGCGAGCGAGGTGGCCTCACGTTGCTTTCGTTTTTCGATCGCATCGAGCGCGTGAGCGGTCAGGTGTACGTGGCGTTCTTGTTGTCGCACCCAAACTCGTCGTTTCGCATGACGATCGTGCAGGGCTCGGCGACTCTCTGGCACGCGCAGCACCCTTGATTTGAGCCTCGCGAGAGATGCGGGGAACCTCACACGCTCTTCGGGTGTCTCCTTTTGCGTGCGCGCTCGTCTTGCCCTCTTGCTCGTCGTTGGGTGTAGCGCCGCGCCTGCGGAGATGCCCAGCGCGCAATCGCCCGCGTCCGATCCAGTCGCTGCTCGCGTGTCTTCATCGGCTGCCCTTGCAGAGACCCCCGACGCGCCGGTCGCTTCAGCTGAATGTGTGATTCGCGGCGCGGGTGAAATTGGCGGCAGTCAGGAGCACCCGTTTTTCATTTATCCAACACGCGCTGACCTGCGCCCAGCGCTCATCGTGCAGCACCCGCGCGACCTGCACGTCACATGGTCATCGCTGCCCAAACCTGGCGCGGCCGCTCGCGCACAAGTGTCTCTTGGTGGTCAGGCGCTCGTGCGGTTGTCGGCGTGGGCAAGCCTCGAAGGGCGCCATTTTCAAGTGCGCGAGCGAGCGGCGATCGAGGACGATCATGCCTGGATCCGCAGGGGACGCACTGTGTCACTCCTGGGCTTCGACGATAATCAAGCGATCGTCTCATCACCGACCGAGCTCCACGCGCCGACCACTCTTCGCGCGCACACCGCATGCGAGAACGTTGCCTACGAGCCCGACTCTCTGCCCCAAGAGACTGTCGACTCGCGCAATCAAGATGTCCTCCTCGCGCGCACGGTCCATCTCTACGCGTCGCCTGGTGGGCGTCCGTTGTTCGCGGTCACAGAGGACTATTTGCGCGCGACCAAGATCGCGAGCGACCACAACTTTGTGCACGTCACCTTTGGTACCGCGACCATGGCCTTCGATGCGTGGATCCCAAACAACGAAATCTCCGCGAACGACCGAAGCACCATGGGTGTTGGCTTTGGCCTGCGCGGCATGGGCACGAGCGGCTATGGCTGGTCGCGCACGGGCACAGTGCTGCGCGATACCGAACTACGCGTCGGTCGCACACCTCGCGCAGCGATCATTGGCGTCGTCGAGTCCAAAGCGCGCGTCTGGATGGGTACTCGCGCCATTCGGCAGTCAGCCGATCGCGCTGACTACGTGTCGATCGGGTTTCTCTCGCGAGAGATCGAAGCAACGAATGGCGAGATGATGTGGATCGACCTGCGCGACGTCGCGTTCGATTGATTCACGCTTCTGTCGTCGTGCTCGGGTAGCCGACCATCTTGTTCTGCTCCGGATCCCACAGCTTCAACCTGAAACACGCGATCACCTCACCTGGTGACAGGCTCGTCATCGGTGGATTTTGCAGCTCGGGGATCGCCGCCATCGCCTCCGGCAATCGATAAAACGGGATCATCGAGTTGAGATGGTGCACGTGGTGATAGCCAATGTTGCCGCAGAAAAACCGCATGATCGGCCCCATCGTCATGTAGCTCGACGACTCCAACGCGGCGCGCACGTAGGCCCACGACTCGCGCGGCTGGACATGAATCTCCGGGAAGTTGTGTTGCGCGTAAAAGAGGTAGCCACCCGCGGCCATCGAGATGGCCAGCGGCAAGAACATCGCAAACACCCAAGTCGCAAATCCAAATTGCCAGATCACGACCGCGGTCAGCATCCAGTTGAAGAGCACTGACGCGCCGCACGCCCAATGTTTTTTTGGCGCGCGCAAGAATGGCGAAACGCCCATGCCAAACATGAACAGCGTGAAGTACCCAAGCGCGATCGTCAGTGGATGCCGAATCACTTTGTACATGAAGCGCTCGTTCGGCTTCATTTTGGCCCACATCGCGGTGGTCACCATCATGTACGAGCCCACGTGCGAGCCCACGATCTTGGCAGTGTTTGCGTGGTGATAGTTGAGAGTCTCACGCCAAACTTTTGGCGGAGTCATGATGATCACGCCATAGACCCAAAAGATCGCGCGCGCGATCGACGAGTTGCGCAAGAGCGCTGCGTGCAAATAGTCGTGATAGAGAATGAACGTCCGCACGACGAGCAGCCCGCCGATGAGACTCGCGGCGACGCGAAGGACCCAGCCGAGCGCAGTCGTCGGCGTCACCGCTGCCAGTGAGATCGCAAACGCGACGAGCGCGAGGGTGCTCAGGAACGCAAACCAGCTCTTGGCTTTGTTCTCCGCCGTGAAGGGACGAGTGGCGTCGATGAGTTCTTTTTCGGGTCGAACGGTTTGCATCTCTACGTGCGCTTTGGTTGTCAGATTTTCATGGCGGCGACAAGCACCAAGTGGCTAGTTTTAGCTGGTCCGCGCACATGACTGCGCACTGCGAATCATACGACGCGGAGAGAGCGGCCGACCAGAACTTCGTTGTGACTGCCCATTCGATAGCCCGCAAGGTCGAGCGTTACATAGGTAAAGCCCGCGTCTTTTCCAGAGGCGACGATCTCTACGGCGTGCTCGAGCGCCATGCTCATCTCGCTTTTGTCGACCTCGACTCGCGCAAGTGAGCCATTGCTCGCGCTCGCGCTGCCAAGCTGATGCCAGCGCACGCGCACTTGGCGCAGCCCCATCGATCGCAGCCGCGCTTCGAGAGCGGCGATCTGGGCGAGTCGTTCGCGCGTGACTTGCGTGCCGAATGGAATGCGACTCGACAAACACGCCGAGGCAGGTTTGTCCCAGACTGCCAATCCGATCTCTGCAGCCGCTTTGCGAACGAGCGCCTTGTCGAATCCCGCTTCGAGCAACGGACTCCGCGCAGCCGCGTTTTTGGCTGCTTCGAGACCAGGTCGGTAGTCACCGAGATCGTCTGTGTTGGTGCCGTTGACGACATACGCGAGTCCCCATTCGGCCTGCTTTTTTGCCGCGACCGTATAGAGCTCGGTCTTGCAGTGAAAGCAGCGATCGGTGTCGTTCGCTTGGT
>JAYVXK010000874.1:0-4319 GCA_043785265.1 Myxococcales bacterium
GTCGTTGGAGAACGCCGACGACGCGCGACTCGCAGCCGCAACCATTTTTCTTTCGACGAGCACCGAGTTCGATGCGCTCGGTGGGTTGGATCGCAGCATCGAGGGTGATGCGGCGCGCGTGTGGAAGGCCATCGCGGCGCGTGTTCGGAAGTTTGATCGCGGCGAGGCGAAGGGCATGTCGCGCGGTGAGGCCGCCGTGGCCTGTGCGGCGCTTGCCCATTCGACCAACACGGCCGCTGCGCTCTGCCGGGCTGATTTACGCCTCAACGACGCGATGCTCGCCGGCATCGTCTCCGAGCCTGCGCCGAGCCCGAAGGTGGAACTCTCGGGTGAGTTGCTGCCGGCACCTCGCAGCGCGATCGCCACGACGCTCCTCGCTCTGACCGGAATCTTGTTCTTCATGCATGCGCTCCGACTGATCGCGCGCCTCGTGCTCGCCTATCGGAGGCCAGCAGAGGTCACGTTGTCGCGGTCGGGCGTGCGTGTGCGCAACAAGACCATGCTGCTCGGGCGTATCTTGCGCGAGACGGAGACGCACATCACGCGAGAGTCGCTCGCTCAAGCATCGCGAGAAGTGCGGTATCCGAGTCTTGGGTTGTATGCGGGTCTGCTCGCGCTCGCGATCGGCAGTTATGTCGGCGTCGGCACGCTGAGTGATGGCGTGCGGAGCGCGTCGCCGTCGCTTTTGCTCGTGGGTCTCGTCATCGTTGCCGCAGGAATCAGCCTCGATCTCGTGCTCACGAGTGCTTCGCCGGGCGTGCGCGGTCGGTGTCGCGTGGTCTTCGTTTCGGTCAAGGGTCCGGCGATTTGTGTTGGACGTGTCGACAGCGTGCGCGCTGACCTTGCGCTCGCAGTGCTCAAAGCGTAGGCGCGACTCTCGTTCGATCGCCCACGACTACATCCAGCTTGCCGCTGGTGACGCGCGCTTCGTAGCGGACGCGGCGAACGGCGGCGCCTGCGCATGCGCGAACACTCGTGGCGTGAGGAGCGGCGCCGCGGTCGAGCACTTCGCCAGTGAGTGCATCGGTCACATCGAGCGCGAGGCCCGTGCCATCGCCCTCTGCACCCCCTGTGGTGACGACGCACGCTCCAGCGGCGATGCTTGTCTCCCATGTCTCTCGGCGGCTGCTGTCGATCGACAAATCCCGCACGTTTGTAGGCGTTCCGTCGATCGCGTTCGTGAGAGCCGATCGGGCGAGCATGCGTGATGCCGCGAGTGGATGTCGCGCGAAGCTGGGGCTCTGCCACTTTTCTTTGCGAGTCACGACTGCAAGCGGACCGCCGCGACCGCGCACGTCGACATCGACACCGAGTTTGCTCTTTCCGCAGGCAAACAACACCACGTGCGATGACCCCGATGCTTCGCTGAACGAGACACCTTTGTCGTCCCACACTGATGCGCGCACCCACGCAACAGGAACGCCCCCAATCACGTCGATGCGCTTGCATGCATCAGCCGGGTCGATTGCGACGGTCAAGCGACGCCCGAGCACCGCGGTCACAGTGCTCGCGCTCGTCGGCGCGCTGTAGCCTTGCTTGACGAGGTCCGCGTCGAGCGCAGTGCGGGCGTCCTGCAACGTGGCGCGGGTCGGCAGCCACGCGAGGTGAGTTGGGGCTGCGATGTCGTTTCCGGCTGAAATTGGGGCGCGCGCGAGCACCACTGCCGCTACGCCGGCGCCGATGTGAGGACGGATCACGAGCGTCGCGTGGAGCAAAGTCTCCGAGCACACGACGAGCGAGAGGTCTTTCGCGATGCCACTGTTTCGAGCGACCACTCGCGTCGCATCATCCATGACCTCGGCGTCGAGCATGCTCGCGTCGTCCCCCGCGAGCACGAGCGCATCGACGCATTCGCCAGCGTCGATCGGCATCGCGACCATCGTTGGAGCGCGTTCGTCGATCGCAACCGCGACGCGCCTCTGCTCTTCCCAGGTGCCGCCGAGTGCGGCGCGATGTTTGACGACTTTGTCCGCGAGCCCAGGCCACGCTTCTGCGGAGGGCATCTCTCCACGGGCTCCGTGCGCACGAAGTGCCTTGCCAATCTCTGCCGCGCGGTCACGCGGAACGATCTGCGCGCCAAGCGCCACGAGTCCTTCGCCGCTCGCCGCGTGCACTGCCGCATAGACCCGAGAGGGATGAGGAGGGCACAAAAGCACAGTGGGATGTGGATCGGGCGCTTCGTCCACGGCGACAGGATTGCCCTCTTCTGCAAACACCGCGACGTCGATGTCCTCGAGCGAAGACGACGCGCGTGCATAGGCCAACAAGCACGCGTCGTCTGGAATCTCCACGAACGCGCCGATGCGTTCGCCCGCAGAAAGCTGCCCCGAAGCGACCATCGAGACTGGCCCCGCGCCCAAGGTGATGGCTCGCGCGGAGAGCTCAGCGAGCAGTTTGCTCGCGTCGAGATCGCCGCTACTCACGACGGGCGCGTGCGGTGCGGTCGTGGTCGGCCGCGGCGGCGGTCCGCACGCCGACAGCAAGAACCCCACGAGCGCGAGCACGCGGATGGTCAAGGCATCTCCCAAGCACCGCTGGCGACACGAAAGAGGGCGAGCGTCCAGGCGACCGATGTGCCGCGAGCGTCGACTTCGAATTGCGCGACCTCGCGATCACGCGCGCAGAACGCCACCAATCCCGCGCCCTCCTGCGGAGGACGTTCTTCGCTTGCCTCGTTCAGTCCCACCGCCGCTCGCAAACGCATCGCGCGCACCACTCCATGCGAGAGTCCGGTTGCTGCGACGTAACAAGAGCCTGGCTCGATCTCCGCAAAAACCGAAGTGAGGCCTCCACCACCGAGCGCGACGAAGGTGGGCTTGTCGATGGGCGCCGGCATCCGATGAGCGACGAACGCTCCCAGCATGCGCGCGCGCGTGTCTGCATTCCAGTCGAGCCCGAAGGAGGCAGGAAGCGGCCAGATTGCGTGAGCGATCAGAATGGGCTCGTCGGGACTGGCGCCAACGAACGCGAGTCGCAGTGACATCGAAGTCCCCACGCAAAGATCGAGATGTGCATCTGCTGCGTCTCCACGGTCACGTGCGAGGAGCGAGTCGTCTTTCACGTTGGCGATCTCCGCGTCGAGGTCGACACGTCCGCGCTTGCGTGCCTCGCTCGCCGACAGATCAAAGCGATGGCATCCGGG
This sequence comes from Myxococcales bacterium, assembly GCA_043785265.1. Lineage (GTDB taxonomy): Bacteria > Myxococcota_A > Polyangia > Polyangiales > Polyangiaceae > JANYHY01. Next base: position 3,143 of record JAYVXK010000874.1, read on the forward strand.
ATCCACGTCGACCCGCGCGCTGCCCGATCCGTCTTTGCTTGCGGTGAGCACGGAGCGCGTCACAATGGCGGCACCATCGCGACGAGCGCGCAATTCAGCCGATTCTACGCGTTTGATGGCCGGAGCCAGTGCAGGCAGCGGTCCCGCTTCGGCACTCGACGCAGAGGCCCCCGGTGCGCGCTCGGGAAGAACGTCCCGCAACGACGGCAGCGGCGCGTCGGAGAACGACACGACGAACTCGAGCGCTCCTCGGCCAGCGTCACTCTGGACACGTAGCTTTTCGAGCGGCCCGCTGTCGCACGACACGATCTCGAGCGCGCCTGCCGCCGATGGAGCTTTGCCTGCGTCGGGTTCGTCACCTGTCGTCACGTGAAACGACAGACCACGCGCACCGATCAACTCCACACTCGTGCATCGCTTTGCCGTGGCGGGCATCGGCAACACCACCGCGAACGACTCGCCGTCGTAGACGAAGCGAGTAGGCAGTGTGACCACGTCCGCACCCGCATTTTTGTGCCGCGAAACGACCGCGGTGACCAAGTCGCGCATCTGCGCGTGAGCGTCGCCAACGGCTAGCAAGAACACGACGACGAAGGCGACTTGCTTGATCATGCGCCCTCGACGATCACGAGCGGCGCGCTGACGAAGGTGCGACTTGAGGGTTCCCACACGAAGAGCGCACGCGCAGCGACGACACCCTTCATGACGCTGGTCACGAGGTAGGCCAGATCATAAGCCGGCTCTACACCTCCCATCGTGGTCGCCGCTGCGTCCGTCTCGGAGAAGTAGGCGCCTGCGTCGAGATGCGAATGATAAAGCACCTTGGCCGGCCGACCTGTCGCTTCGCCGCTCTTGATCACACGATCGAACTTCAACGGATCGATGTCGAAGTACATGCGCGCGGTACGTGGATACGTCTCGGGATCGAGCGCATGAAGTTTTGCCGCGCGGTTTTGCATCGGCGCAATCTCATCGACGATCAGGCTTGTTTTTGGGCCGATCAGGAGCCCGCAACACTCTTCGTCTCTCGCGTAGGCCTCTGTGGCCTCTTGGTCGACACGCGCGATCAAAGCACTGCCAATCTCGACGCCACGCGCCGCCCACGGATGCTCGATCAGGTCACGCATGCATCACCAAGCGTACCGTTTGTCCCACTTCATCGGCGGGAAGTATCGAT
>JAYVXK010000875.1:0-4309 GCA_043785265.1 Myxococcales bacterium
CTGGATCGGTGTCGGCGTCATGCGCCAACAACGTCAGATCCCGCCGAACTGGGCCAACTTCCCGGCTGGGTACTTTCTTCTGGGGAGCTGTACTTAGGTGTGGCCGTCACCGCGGGCAGACGCGAACCCTTAGGTCCAGTGTCGATGGTCTATGGCGCAACCGTTGGCTTGTCTCATGTGCGATGGCAAATCTCCTCGCAAATACTCGGGAGCGGTGAAGGCGCGAACCAAGGCGGCAACGCGGCGGTCGTCGATTCACGAACCGAACCGGTCGGGGGCCTCTATTGGGGAGTCGCGGCGCCGCGCAAGTCGAGCTTTCGATTCCGTTCCGTGTTGTCGACTGACTTCGTGCTTTCGCGACTTGGTCAGCCCCTCGAACTTCACTCCACACTCGCGCCGCTACCCTGGTTTTCAGCCGTGCTTTGCGTTGGCGTCGAAGGGGAGTTCCCATGATGGTTGACGCGCTCACCGACGCAGGTGACGACGAACTCGCCAAGCGCATCGCTGAGGGAGACGCCGCCAGTCTTGGAGTCATGTTCCAGCGCTACCACGCAGACGTGCGTCGGTTCATCGGCCGTCTTGGCGTGCGCGGCACAGACGTAGATGATCTTGCGCAACAGACATTCATGCAACTCGCGACTGCCGCTCGCAACTTCGATGGACGAGCGTCTGCGCGAGCGTGGATCTTCGGAGTCGCCGCCATGATGGTGAGGCGCCATCGGTTCTCGGTCGTGAGACTCGCCAAGCGATTGGCGTCGTGGAGCGTCGAGCAAGACACGGTCATGGCGATCGAGCCCGCAGACGCACTCGAAACACGCGAACGCGCAGCCCGCGCGGCCGAGGCACTCAGCAAGCTCTCTCAGAAGAAACGTGAGGTCTTCGTCATGGTCGTCTTGGAAGAGTCTCGTGGAGAGGAGGTCGCGGCGGCGCTCGGCATACCTCTCGCGACCGTGTGGACAAGACTTCATCACGCACGCCTCGAATTGCGCGCCCATCTGTCGGAGGACTCATGACCATCCAAAGGTGTTCTCAAACCTCGAAGGCGGAGGCCCTTCACGATGGTCGCCTCTCGGACGCCGTTGGCGCCGCGTATCTCGAGCACGCCCAAGACTGCGCAGCGTGCACGGCAGAGATGCACGCGCTCGTCGACACCGACACCACCATGCGTCTCTGTCCTGCACTCGAGACGAGCCCCGCTCAAACACAACGCGCGAAGGTGGCTTTAATCAGCCGCGTCGACGACGTTCGCAAGGGCGAGCCTCGCGCCAAACACGCCTATTTGATGTTCGTCGTGGCGGTGTTCGTGGTCGGGCTGTTCTTCATCGAACGCAACTACCTCCGATCCGGCGACGTGCAGGTTCCCATCGTCGTCGCGTCGCAGACGATCGCCGTTCCTATCGCGCCCGCAACGACGCCCCTCTTCGAAGTCGCCAATGTCGACAACGCGGTCTGGGAGACCACCGCTGATGGCGGCACTGTTCGTGGCTCGCTCTTGCGGGGCGTCGCGTCTTTTCATGTCGTGCATCTCGAACAAGGCCAGCGCTTCTTGGTGACCCTGCCTGACGGTGAACTCGAGGTACACGGCACGCGCTTCGTCGTCGACGTACATGACAGCGCGACGCGGTCTGTCGATGTGTCTGAAGGCGTGGTGGCATTGCGTCTCAACGGGCAGCCCGAGTTGTTCTTGCATGCGGGCGAGCGTTGGCCTCGCGCTCCCTCGGGCGTCGTCCCTGTCGTCCTTGCTCCCGTCCATTCGCCTGCGCCGAGCGCGCAACCCTTAGGTCTGGTACCTAAGGCTTTAGACACGACACCTAAGACTCCAGACGCGACGAGTCCGGCAGCGGCGCGTTTCATCGAGGCGGCGCGATCGTTTCAATCGGGTTCCTACGCTACTGCCGATGCGCAGCTCGGCCAGTTCATCGGCGAGTTTCCCAATGATCCGCGCTGCGAAGACGCGGCGTTCATGCGCATCGTCGCCCACTCGAAAATGGGCGATCAACCCGGTGCGGCGACGCTCGCTCGTGAGTATTTAGGTCGCTATCCGCTCGGCCTAAGACGCCGCGAGGTCGAGGACATCGCCAATACCGCCGCCAAGACGCAACCTTGATTCGCGCCGCTTCAGAAACCAACGCCGACGTGCGACAGGTCAGAGCGACCCAACGCATCGTCGTGGTCGATGCTGACGTCGCGCACGCATGGAGTGTGGCGCGCCTCCTTGGTGGCTATGCAACCATCGACGTCGCTCATTGCCTGGACGACGCCATCGAGCGAATGTCGACTGTGCAATACGACGTCGCAATGATCGACGAATCCAGCGCGCTCCACCTCGTTGACTTCATCCTCGACCGTACGCCCACCACACGCCGGATCCTCATGGCCTCAGGTGCTCTGCCCTCGAGACATCAGTGCCATGGCATCTTGCGCAAACCCTTTTCCATCCGAGAGCTGCTGCATGCAGTGCTCCTCACGAAGAAGACCGACGGCAAGTATTTTTGAAGGTTCGCCTCCGTCGTGGCGAACAACATTAGGTCCCCATTTTACGAGGTCATCATGCTTCGAACGCTCGGTTCTATGGTCGTCGTCGTGTCTGTGGGCTGCAGCGCGCGAGCTTCCGACACCTCGGTAAGAGGGAGCGTGGGTTCGGGGTTTCCGGCCGATGTTCAGAGTGTGGTGGTGCGAGACGAAAGCGGACACGCGCGCGTTGCTGCGTTGAGCGCCGACAAGCACTTTGCTGTCTCGTTGCCTCGTGGCCATCGGTATTCCGTCTCCGCCGTGACGGCCACAGGCGAAATCCCGGTCGTCTTTCCGCGTACGGGGCACGTCGATACGGCCTTTCGAGTGTCCTCGCGAGGCGGTCGCGTAGACATGGGATCACTCCGTTACTTCTCGAGCGCCCCCGTCACTGGGTTTCAGACCTCGGGCAAGGCGACCTCCGGAAAGACGGCCGACTGCGTTGATTGCGTCGACGACAACGAGCAAGTCGAATGCGAGGACGGCACCGAGGGCGAGCAGAGCAACGACAATCAAGTCGGCGAGTTCGCAGACACCCATCAGCCCATGAGCGTGGGTGAGCACAACGCCCCGTCGGACATCAATGGTTGCGACAACGAAGACGACGGCGACAACAACGACGAACACTGAGCGCTAAGCGGGATTGTTGCCCATCGCCCAAGAACGAACCCTAACCCTAAGGTCTCGATGAGACCTTAGGGTTTCGGCTTTCGGAAGACCAAGCGCGCCAAGCCCATCGTGACGCCCAACTGACTACCCACTGAGAAACCCAAGACGGCGCCTGCGACGGCACCTACGCGAGCCAAACCTTGCGGCGAGTTTGCTTGGACTGAGAGCGCGGCAGAACCCTCTAGGAATGCATGCAACATGCTGTCGTCGTCGACTGCAGCACAGAGAATCGTTCCGACTGCCGCAAACGCCAAAGTGGACGCGGTGGCTAAACCAAAGGCTTTTGCGAACGATACGTCGACCCCCGCCGCGCGACGATCCGCGAAGGCAATGGCCGAACTTGCGAGTAACGCGCCGGGCAGGGGCGCAAGCGCGAGCATGGCGGTGCCCATGAAAGGTGCGTGCTGGCTGCCGAAGTAAGCGGTGCCAAAACTGCCGGGCAGAACCCCTGCGATCACTGCCGCGGTCGACGCTCCCAAGACGCACGACAGCGCGCTGCGAACCGGACCCTTGTACAAGAATCGATCGAACGCAGACACTCCTGCGCGCAGCGCCATGCAGACAAGCCCGCCTGTTGCGACGATGAAGACGATGAAGACCACCGAGACTTCTCCCCACGCCAGTGTGACGTCAGAGTCGTCGTGATACGTCAGCCAATAGGGCACGCCCCCAAGCAGCGCGGTGAGCAACCCTCCGCCGGCACCCGCCATCGCCGCTTGAAAGATCGGCAGCTCAGTCGAAGTCGTCGTTCGCGTGGAGCGCGCGCTTGGCGTCACGTAGACGCCGAAGAGGTCTCCCGTGTTCATCCACTAGTATACGCCTTGGGAGGCGTGCGTGTTCCGCTCTCAGTTTTTGGTGTGCGCCGCGCGACCTGTGAGGATGGTTCGGTCGTCTTCGCCTTCGGCGGACTTCACCTCCCACACCACGTCTCCACCGAGCTTGCATACTTCGTCTTTGAGAGTGCGCCGGCACTCCTCCGTCGATGCGGAGCGCCCGCAGCTCGCGCGTACGCGACCGATGTTGTGAGTGGCAACAATCGGCGCCTCTTGATACTCGATGACCGTGCAACCCTCAGGAAGTGGCGGAAAACGAGCGTGAGATGCGTCTCGCTTGTCTGTACCGCCACAGG
>JAYVXK010000876.1:0-4305 GCA_043785265.1 Myxococcales bacterium
CAGGTCTCTGGGAAAAGTCGACCAGTACCTCGAGCTCGTCTCCTGGTGCGGACCGCGGCACGAACACGGCTCGCCGGTCACCGCTGCGATCCACATGCGCGACGCCTTCGCCCGTGGGAGCGAGACTGGTGATGGAGAGACGGACGGTCTCGGTTTTTTTCTTTTTTAGCGACACGCGAACACCGCATAGCCGCCGACCGGATCACCGAACGACAAGATCGACTTGCGATACGACCACGCCACTGCGACGCGAGTGCTCGTCGTCGCGACCGACACGGATCCGTCGATGTACGTCTGTGGAATGCGCAAGTCGTCCGCGAGCGAGACCTCTCTCAAGAACGACGGCGCGATCGTGCTCGCCCGATCGACGACCTCGATCGCGATGACGCGAGAGCGTGTTGCCACGACGAAGAGGCGATCGCCCTGCACCGCCGCATCGAGAGAGAGCAACGGGCCGGTACCTGGGCTCACGCCAAAACCGAGATCGAGCGGCGCGCCTTTGGTCCCGAAGTCGTACGCGCGAATGGCCAGATCGAAGCCTTTTCCTGCGCCATCTGTGATGACGAACGCGCGCGTGCCGAGAGCGGCGACGGTGCCCATCGTGGCCGCGATTTGATCGTCGGGTGTTGGCGACAGTGTGGTGGGGTCCGCCGCAGCGGCTAGCAAATGTACGCGCGCAAAAGTCCCAGCCGGTGCACCCGCATCGGGTGATGCTGGGACGCCCGGTCCTTCTGCTTCGACGACCTGCACGCCCGATGATCGAACGATGCGCACTGCGGTGTCCAATGGCTTGCCGAACGTTTTGGCTGCGAGGGCTGTGACTCCGTTGGTCGTCGCGACGGCGCTCGATCCATCGACGCGATAGGTCATCGCCCACGTGGAGGCTTTGAGCGAAGCGAGCGAGTGCGTCGAGAGCAAGACAGTGGGCCCAGGTGGCGATGTCGCAAGGAGCAGATTGCGACCTGTGGCTGTGCCCGCGGCGGACAGCGGGAAGAGTTCGAGGCCGCTCTTGCTGGGACAAGGTGGACGCGACACGATCGCGAGTCCTGGTGCGAGGCCTGTCGCGTCGTCACCGTATTTGCCCTTGCAATGGCCGTCGATCGCGCTCGGCGCCGGGAGAGCGAGAGCGCCGCCGTTGTGATCGATCGGGAAGAGCGTCAGGCGCATCGTGGCGTCGACTTGCGAAAACTCCGTGTATGCCGCAACGAATCCATCACCCATCGGAACGACCGAAGGAACGCTGACTTGCACTTCGTCGGACCCAAGCGCGCTCGCGAACGGACCCGCGCCGACGAGTTGCATCGTGCAGCCAGCTCCATACGAAGGATCGTCGACGCCAGAAGGCGGAACGCATCGAGCGTCATTGCAGACCGAACCCTGCGTGCACGTGGTCGATGGATCGGGGGCGACAGCCGTGGTCACGACATGAACGTCGCGCGCTTTGGTCACGTCGACGACGTTGCATCCACTCGCGAGAACGCCGCAATCTGCACCTCGCGCGACCGCGGCAAATCCATAGGCTCCGGCGGGGAGCTTGCCGATGGCGAGCGGACGCCCGTCAGCGGGAAACACCACGCGACGCGACATCCCCGTGGCAGGCAAACCGCCAGCGAGCAAAGTGGGCGATGGACACCGACCGCTAAAAGCAGCCACTTCGATCCACTTGGCGTCGCCACTGATGGCGCGCGGGAGGTCGACTTCGAACTGGACGTCTGGGGCGCTGCAGCCTTCGCCCGAAACCGACGCGAGTACGAGGAGCGCAGCCCCGAAGCGCGCTCGCGCCACACTCATGGCGTCATCGACACCGTCTCGGTATCGACTTGGTCTGCGAGGATCATCACACTGATCGTCTTGGTTACTCCGCCCGAAACACAACGCAACCGGTGTTGCCCCAGAGAGAGCGACCTGTTGGTGACTGGCGTCGACAGCGAAGTCGCCCCGTCATACACGGCGTCGCAATTCGGTCGGCAGATGATGGTGAGCTGACCTTTGCTTCCTCCGCCGCCTCCCGTGTTGTTTCCGTAAGGCGAAGCAGGCAGAGGGAGCGGCATGGGCTTGGGCGTGTTGTTCGTTGGATTGTTCACGACAGGCGCGACCGTGTTGTGAACCGCAGGAGGCGTCGTGGTCGCAGTCGTGGCCGCGGCGATGGCCGTGTCAGGCGTGGAGGGTGTTGCAGTTGGAGCTGCGGTCGCGGTCGGCGCTGAAGTGTCGATTGCAGAAGTCGGCGCGATCACTTCGTCGAACTTGGCGCGCGCGGCACCAAATGGCGCGGATGCGTTGGACCCAGCGGATGCGTTGGATCCGGTTGTTTTCGTGGGCGGCAGTGGTTTCTTCGAAGGCAGCACGACGACATACACGACGCTCAACAAGATGAGCGCCGCTGCTCCCGACAACACAGCAACAGCCCACATGGGCACGCCTTTTTTGACCGCACGGATCTCGATGGTGCGTTGCTCGCGCGGCGGCAACTGCGCTTGCGCCGTCGCGTAGGCAGGCGGCGGCATCTGCCCATAGGTCTGCGGCTCTTGCGCTGGTTGCGACTGTTGTTGGTACTGGTGTTGCTGCTGGTGTTGCTCTTGTTGGGGCTGCTGCTGGTGCGGCTGTTGTTGGCCTTGCTGGTATTGCTGCGGTTGCATCTGATTGTATGGAGGGAACCCTCCTGACGCGGCTGGCGAATTTGGCGGCATCGGGCGCGACGACATCGCCACTGTGCTGCCCAGCGCTCGGTTCGGTTGTGGTTGCGGTGCGGAGTCGACGACCACGGCAGGCAGCGGCTGACCGTGCTCGACCACTGCACGCGGTAGCGCTCGCGGAGGCACGGCGATGGCTGTTTGCTGCGATGTTGGAGCTGGCTCGGGCGCAGCGGGTCGCCCAGCTGCAGGTGTGGGAGCCGACACTCGCGCGCCATCGGTGTTCGTGCGGACGACGGTCGCGTCGCCATCATCGAAGTCGTCTTCGAGTTCTGGCGCGGCCGACATGATCGTCGGACCGTCATCGGTCTCGTCTTGTTCGTCGTGATGCGGAACCGACGGACGCGCGGCTTGCGGGATCGAGCCTCGTGCGGCCCGTGTCTCTCCTGTCGTCGATAGCGGGTCGGCAGCAGCAGGCGCGCCCGCAGCAGGACGAGGCGGAGGAGGACGCGCGCCCGGAACAGGTGGCGCTGCGGGACGTGGAGCAGCGGCTGGAGTGGGTTGTACTTCCGACTTGTACGACTGCACGGACGGCTCTTGCGGCATGGCCGTTCCGCCGTGTTTTTCGAGCTGATCGAGACTCAGTGTTTGCGTGACCTCTGCGGCCCAACGCAAATGCGCCTCGCGCTTTTGGATGCGATCTTGAAAAATCGATTGCGTGTAGGCCGCAACTTCGTCGCTCGCGATGAACAGTCCGCGCTTCATCAAGAGCGACTGCAGCGCGCGCGAAAACTCACGCGCAGTCTTGAAGCGCTCGCCGCGATTTTTTGCGAGCGCCTTCATCACGATTTTTTCGAGGTCGAGCGGATAGCCGCGCACCAGCGTGCTCGGTCGAGGGACGTTGCACTCTTGGACTTTGGCGAGCGTGTCGAGATCGCTCTCCATGCGGAACAATCGCTGACCGGTCGTCAGCTCCCAGAGCACGACACCGAGCGCAAAGATGTCCGTGCGACGATCGATCTGCTCGCCAGAGACTTGCTCCGGCGACATGTACGCGAGCTTGCCCTTGAGCGTGCCCGCGCGCGTACTCGCCATCCGCGAGCTGAACTTCGCGATGCCAAAGTCGACGACTTTGGTGTTGCCGTCGTAGGTGACAAACAGATTGTGCGGGGTCACGTCGCGGTGGACGAGATTGAGTTTTTCGCCGTTTTTTCCGAGCAATTCGTGCGCCGCGTGCAAGCCCTCCGCCGCGTCAGCGATAACGCGACAGGCGATCTCCGGAGGCATCGTGCTGCCGAGTTCTTCGGTGCGTCGCATGAGTTCTCGCAGCGGCTCGCCGTGCAAGTACTCCATCGCGATCCAATAGTTTTCTTCTTGCTTGCCGAGCTCGAACACCGTCGCGACGTTGGGATGCGAGATGCGTGCAGCAACGCGCGCTTCGTCCAAAAACATCTGGATGAAGGTCTCGTCTTCTACGAGGTGTGCGTGAATGCGTTTGATGGCGATCCACTTCTGAAAACCGCCCGGCCCGTCCATGCGCGCCAAGTGCACGCTCGCCATGCCGCCGATGCCGATTTCATCGACAACGCGATAGCGCCCTAGAAAATAGGTGCCCACGCCAGACTGCGACTGACTCGCGGCTTGCTGTGTGGGATTGGGTCGAGGGCCTTGCAAA
>JAYVXK010000877.1:0-4301 GCA_043785265.1 Myxococcales bacterium
ACGATGCTCTGCACCGACTCTTTGACGCCGCGGATGTTCAAGATCGTGAGCACCACGATCGCGCCAAGCTCGATGAGCACTTTGGTTCGCTGCATCGGATCGAACCACGTGCCGACGTCTCTCGCAGAGAGCAGTCCGCCATCCGGCAGCGCGTAGGCCGTGATGTGGTTGTCTGCGTCGCGCATGGCCACCTCTTTGAAGAGCGAGCCCTCGCGATTGACCATGCTGAAGATCGCATCACCACCGGCTGCGATCGAGGTCGTGATGGTGAGCACGTAGTCGACGAGCAACGCAGAACCGCTCACCACACCAAAGCGCGGGCCGAGCAACTTGGTCGCGACGACATACCCGCCGCCGCCCGCAGGGAAGTGCTCGATGATGCGCGTGTAGCCATACGAGATGATGAAGACCGTGAGAGCCGTGCCCAGCGCGAGAAAGATCGCGAGCGACGAGTGGTCGGCGATGACCGCGCCTGTGTCCTTGTCGTAGACGAACAGCGCACGAAACGCTTCGTGTGGACCGTAGGCCGACGACGACAGACCGTCAGCACCGAGACCGACCCACGCGAGCATCGCGACGAGAGAGACGGCGTGGAACGTCTGCTCGTCGTGAACATCCTTCGGCTTGCCGAAGATCAGATCTTTTAGTTTGGCCATCGTGTGCGCGGGCGATGCTGCAGCCCGAACGAAGCGCTTTCTGGCATAACTTGAGGCTGTCGTCACGCACGCGAAATGGAACCCATGCAGAAAGTCATCATCGTCGGCGGAACCGGATTCATTGGAGCAAAACTCGTGCGCGCGCTCTGTGCGCGTGGGGATGATGTCTGCGTGCTGTCTCGTCAGACGAGCCCGCCAATCGCAAAGGAGCGCGTAATTCGTTGGGATCCGCGCGACGACAGCGGCGAGTGGACGCGAGAGATCGATGGATCCGATGCCATCGTCAACCTTGCTGGCGCAAGTGTTGCCGACGACGCGTGGACGCCTGAGCGACTCGCATTGTTAACTTCGAGTCGAACGGGGACGAGCAAAGCAGTCTGCGACGCGATCGCGATCGCGAAGAAGAAACCGCGCGTGCTCGTGAACGGATCGGCAGTCGGATATTACGGCGCACACGCAACCGGCGAGGAGACCTTCGACGAATCGAGTCCTGCTTCCGACGACGTGCTCGGCGCGATGTGCGTGGCGTGGGAAGCTGCCGCTATCGCCGCGCGCGATTCCGGCGTGCGTGTTGCGCTCGCCCGCATCGGCATCGTTCTCGGCGACGCCGGCGCGCTCGCGAAGATGATGCCCCCATTCAAGGCCTTCGTCGGCGGACCCATCGGATCAGGCAAGCAAGTCTTGAGTTGGGTTCACGAGGTCGATTGCGTGCGCGCGCTCATCTTCGCGATCGATCGTGAGTCGATGGATGGACCGTTCAACATTTGCGCGCCCAATCCGGCGACCATGGACGAGTTCGCAACTGCGTTGGGCAAGGCGATGGACAGGCCCTCGGCGTTTCGTGTGCCCGCGTTCGTCGTGCGGACGATGATGGGCGCTGACCGCGCAAGCATCGTCCTCGAGGGACAGCGCGTGCTGCCAAAACGCTTAACGAGCGAGGGCTTTGCGTTCAATCACTCGCTCTTGTTGCCTGCCCTTTCGCAAGTGGTCCGCGGCGTTTCCTGACCCCTCGTTCGAAGCGGTAGGTGGGATCGGAAACAGACGTACAACTGCGAGCTTGAAAATAGGGCGCCCTTCCGGCGTATGATGCGAGCGCGGTTTTAGACTCACCTCCCAGGAGTACCCATGAAACACGGTCGTCCACTCGCGCTCGGCTTGATCATCGTCGGCGCGTCAGCAGGGGCTTTTGCAGCTTGCGTGGGCGATGTCGGCACGAGTGTCGTGGACGCAGGCTCTGAAGCGGGCAACAGCGACAGCGCGAGCGGATGCGCTGCACGCACCGCAGATGACGCGACTGGCATCTTCGTCGTTGCAGCAACGGGGAGCGACGTCAAAGGTTGCGGGACGCGCGCGAGCCCGTGCAAGTCAGTGCAGTACGGCGTCTTCTCGGCCACACAGACCGGCGCCAAGACCACAGTTTACATCTCGGCGAGCCCGCAGCCTTATGTCGAATCCGTCACGCTCACGGCGGGGATTTCGCTCGAGGGCGGCTGGCTCGCCAAAGGCACGAACTGGACGCCGATCTGCGATGCGACCACGAGCAAAGCGGTCACGATCCAAGGTGTGACCAACACGACCATCACCGCTGCGTTCAACGGCACGGTGACCTTGCGCGACCTGACGATCGCGAGCAAAGCTCCCGCGAGTGGCGAGTCGCTGTATGGGATCATCGCGACAGGCTCGTCGACGAACCTCACGCTCGACGCGGTCGCCGTCAACGTGGCCACAGGTGGTGCTGGAGCGGATGGCGTAGCGGGTGCCAATGGGTCCGACGGGATGGGTTATTGCCCGCCAGGCGATGGCGGCGCTGGCGCGATGGGCGCAACGGGATCGGGCGCGACTCCAGGCTCGCTGACGCCAACCGGTTATGCAAAAACCAACGGAGCCGATTCGGGCGGCGGAACGCCTGGCGCATCGGGGACTGCTGGTGGTGCCACTTGCGTGTCGGGATGTTCCACGTGCAAGAACGGATGCACATTCGGAACCGGAACAGTCTGCTCGACTGCGGGTCCATCGGGATGCGGCGGTGCTCCAGGCGCGGGCGGCAGCGGTGGACTTGGCGGAGGAAGCAGCGTCGCGCTCTATGTGTGGGACGCCCACATCACCACGTTCGGCGGCACGCTCACGAGTGGCGCAGGAGGCAGTGGTGGCAACGGCGGCAATGGTGGCAGCGGCGGCGCGGGCGCTGGAGGAGACGCAGGTTCGAACGCGACCTGTCCCACGCAGCTCGCTTGCAGCGGCGGGTTCTGCGTCTTCGTGAGCGGCAACCCAGTCAACGCGGGCCCCGGCGGCGGATCCGGCGGGAGCGGCGGCGCGGGCGCTCAAGGCGGTGGTGGCAGTGGCGGGTTTTCCTATGCCGTCGTTCAAGGAGGCACCGCCAACATCCAACTCAATGGCGGCACGACACTGGCGCATGGTTCGGCCGGTGCGGGCGGCGCCGTCGGTGGTGCTGTGGGTACCTCGGCGGATCGCTGGCCATGATGACGGGCTCGCTCGCGCGTCCATTCGATAGGTGACTGCGCAACCATCGCACGCCATCACGGCGCGTAACACCCGTGGTCGTTGAGGGTGTGTTGCCTGGCGCGCTTGATACGTGCGGTTTCTCGCGCTGGGCGCGGCGTTTCTTGACGCACTCCTCGCCATGCGAGACGATTGACTCGGATGCCCAAGTTCGAGGACGACGACGAGAGCGAGCGGACCAACGTCACTCAACTGGGCGACATTCGGAACATGCTCAACAGCGCGGCCGCCAAGCGCGATCGCGCGTACCTCATCGTGCTCGCGGGAGCCAACGTCGGTGAGATGCACAAGCTCGACAGCTCGGGGGAGCTCATCATCGGGCGCAGCACCAGCGCCGCAGTCAAACTCACCGACGACGGCGTCTCACGCAAACACGCTCGGCTCGTCGTGGAGAAGGGCAACGTGCGACTCGAAGACCTCGGCAGCGCCAACGGCACCTTGGTCAATGGCGCCCGCGTCGACACGTGCGCGCTGAAGGACGGCGATCAAATTCAAATTGGGTCGACCACGATCCTCAAGTTTACCTATCACGACAGCCTCGAAGAAGAGTTTCAGCGGCGCATGTACGACGCAGCGCTGCGCGATCCGATGACCAAGATCTACAACAAGAAGCACTTGTCGGATCGCTTGGAGGCAGAGCTCGCGTTCGCGCGCAGACACAACACCGCGCTCGCTTTGTTGATGCTCGATCTGGATCACTTCAAAAACATCAACGACACACATGGGCATCCCGCGGGCGATCACGTCCTCATCCACATGGCGCTGCTCGTCCAAGGCATTCTGCGAGCAGAAGACATGTTCGCGCGTTATGGCGGTGAAGAATTTGCCGTGCTCTGCCGGGGATCGTCGCTCCCTCAGGTGGCTGTTCTCGCCGAGCGCATTCGTGCGACGATCGAAGCGGCCGTGTTCGACTTCGAAGGGACGATCATTCCGGTGACGTGTTCGATCGGAGTCACGTCTCTCCAAGAATGTCCTGCTGCGAGTGTGCTGGAGTTCGTCAGCAACGCAGACGCAGCTCTCTACGAAGCCAAAAGATCGGGCCGCAATCGCGTCGTGTCATCGGCCTGAGATCGGTTTATCCTCCGCGGCCATGACTACCGATTACCGTTTCGGTGCGGACTCTCG
>JAYVXK010000878.1:0-4295 GCA_043785265.1 Myxococcales bacterium
GTCTTCGATTCTCTCGGACACCAAGTCATCGCAACCAGCGACAAAGACATCACGCTGAGCGCGTCCGCCGATCTCGCAAAGATCGCCTACGCGGATAAGGCCGGAACGACACTACGCGTCGTCGAGGCAGGAAATGTGATCGCCTCGCGAAGCAAACTCGACGCGTCGGCTCTCGGTGCGTTGAGTCCAACAGGTCGATATTGGCTTGGTAGCGATCTCTCCGTCTCGGACCTGACCGCAAAGGAGGCCGACGCCCCAGACAACGTGTTCACCGATATGGCCTTCACCAATGACGGGCAGATGTTGGCGATCGCCGGCTTCAGACAGAACCGCATCGTGTTGATGGAGGATGGCGAACAAGTGTCGCGAGTGCTCGGGGCCACGGAGGGCCGAGTGCGCTCCGTGGCGTTTGACGGGACGGCGCGGCTGCTAGCGAGTGGGTACGACGATGGAGCCATCGTCGTTTGGAGACTGCACGGAGGCGAGCCAGTGCGATTTCATGCGCACGATGGATCGGTGCGCAACGTGGCGTTCGACGCGGACGGCAACGTCGTGAGCCGAGGCGAGGGCGACGCGCAAGTGAGAGTGTGGCGTGCCTCTTCTGGCGAAGCGGTGCGCACACTCGTCGCCAGCGCACCGATCGTGGCGCTCGCGGTCAGTCAACCCGCGCACGCAACGGCCTTCGCCAGCGACAAGACGGTGAGCATCGTCCACGCGGTGACCCGAGACCTGGCCCTCGACCACACGACTGCGCTCGCGTTTTCGAGAGACGGCGGGCGCCTCGCCATCGGCACCAAAGACGGAGTGATCAAGATCGTCGACTCCACCTCGGCGCAAGTGCTGTCCGAGCTGCGTGACACTCGAGGCGAGATCGTGCGTTTGGCGTTTCTCGACGCGGATAAAGTCGTCTACACAGCGCATCCGCTCGTGGGGGGGTCGGCCAACTTGTGGACATGGACCACGTCGGATTCGTGCTCCAAGCCCTGGGACGGTGGCACGTCGACCACGCAGTTCGCGGTCGATTCCACGCGGGCGCGCGTCGCTTGGGGTTGGACTGACGACGCGCACACGTTCACCGGCTATCGGCTTGGACACTCCAGTGGACTCGATGTGTCCAATCGGGAGTTCAGCGTCTTCGTGACGGACGGGCTCGAGTTCTCCGCTGACGGGCGTCGAGCCGCAGGCGTAACTGACTCCGGAGTGATTGCGGGCGAAGTGCCAATCGATCGCGCGGACGGCGGGCACTGGTGGCTCGACTTGCGGATCGAGCCGGCCTGGTGGGGACAGAACGATGACTTCGACGGGAGCACAAGACCCTCCCACGCCGTAGGGCTCGCGCCGGACGGAAACTCGCTGGTGTTGCTGGAGAAGGACGGCACCGTTCGGTTGCAGCGCATCGATCCAGACGGGATGTCGGCGCGCCCGATGGCGTTGAAGGCTGGCGCGAAGGTGCTCGCTTTGGGCGACCGCGTGCTCGCCACTGCGAGCGAGACGGGCGACGTCAGCGTCTGGGATGTGGCGAGCGGTAGTTTGTTGTTCGTCTTGCATGGCGACGACGCAGACCCAGGCATTGCGCGGCTCGTCATCAGCCGCGACCACCACGTGCTGACGGCGCTCACCAGCAAAGGCGCTTTGCGTCGCTGGGACATCAGCTCGATCGACCACGTGCTTACCGCATCTCCCGACGTATTGATGGCCGAAGCCATGGAGCAGACTCACTTGAAGCTGGGGCTCGATGACAACGATGTGAGCCTCCAAGACGACGAGACGTCCGTGCGCTGGCCGGCGCTCGATGGCAACAACGAGACTGCCATGCGGGCGGTGTCGCAGGCCAACATCGTCGGCGATCCGAGTCCACTTGCGCGAGTCACGCTCTCGCGCTTGTTCGGCCCATACTCCACGCTGCAATCGATCACGCGCGACCACACAGCAGCCGTGACCGCCGTCGACTTCAGCCCGAACGGTGAGCGTTGGGTGTCTGCGAGCGCGGACGAGACCGCGCGGCTCTACGGTGACAAGACTCTCCTGGCGACGCTCGACGGACAGGGCACCATCCGCGTCGCCGCGTTCACGCTGGACGATCGACTCATCGTGACGGGCAACGTGCACGGCGACATCGCGCTTTGGAACGCGCGCACCGGTGAGCTGCGCCGTCGTTTCAAAGCCCACAGCGGTCCTGTGTTGGGTGTCTCGTTCACGTACGACAACCGGCTCGCTGCGACCACGAGCGCTGACTCTGTGATCGTGTGGGATCTTGCCAAGGAGGAGCGTGTCGTCGACCTCACCAATGTTGGCACGCTCGCAAGTGCTGCCTTCGAGCCGCACGGAACGCGACTGCTCACGACCTCGGCAGAGAGCCTCGCGATTTGGACGGTGTCCGACATCGGCAACGGGCCCATGGTCAAAGTCGAACCACCGCTCCGAGAGCGGTTCACGGTTGCAGCATGGTCGCCGGATGCTCGTTCGTTTGCGGCGGGTTCGTCGCGGGGAGTGCTGCGTATTTGGGAGGCACCCACGGCGGCGGCGACCCACGCGCCTCCGCCGACCTTGGAGCGCAGCCTCTTCGACCACATTCAGGATCTTGCGTTTCGCGACGACGGAAAGGTCCTCGCGATGTGGAGCGCGCACGCGATTACGTTGTGGGACGTCCCCGCGCGGACGACGCGGGCCACTCTCACGCTCAGCGACGCGAGTTCGCGGGGCGGGTTCACTCACGGAGACCTGCTCTACAGCGGCGACCCTTCCCATGCGCTCATCTGGAATCGAGACGGTGTGCCGCTTGCAGATTTCCGACCCCTTCTTGCGCTGAAGGATCGCAGGTCGTCGGTCGTCGCGCTCGCCGTCGGGCAGACGCGTGTGCTGACGGGCTTTTCGAGCGGCGAGGTGCTCTCGTGGACCGCGCCGTCTGCGTCGTCGCGTCCGCTCGACATGGGCCTCATTGGCTCCGCCAGTGTCGATCGTTGGTCTAGCAGGACAACGGTCGGAGACCGCGCCAACCAGGGAACGATCGCCGAGGTGGCTTCGAGTTCCGATGGATCGCATCTCGCGATCATCTCGACCAGCGGCGATGTGGTGGTTTGGGACCCAGGCGAAGACACCACCACGATCCTCGAAGTGCCGCGGTCGACCGCCACAGTCGACGCGGCGCCGCGCGATGTCGCGTACAGCGCCGACGGCTCGCGCGTCGCGATCGCGTCGAACGATGGCAGTGTCTCCGTGTTCGACACCAGCACGTTCGCAGCGCCCGGTCCCGCTCCGACCAAGTGCAAGGAAGACGCGCAGCTGGTCGACGTCATTCCAAACGGCCGCGACAGCACCGCAGCATTGACAGTCAAACCCAAGTTCGTCGTGCACCACAAAGGCCGAGCGAGACGGGCGCGCTTCAGCCCCGACAGCAGAGTGCTCGCGACCACGGGTCAAGACGGTACCGTGGGGCTTTGGGACGCAGTGTCAGGCAGCCCACTGCACGCGCCCCTCGAGGGTCACGACAGTTACGTCTATTATTGTGTGTTTGATGCAAAGGGCGAGCGACTCGCGAGCGTGGCTGAAAACGGGAGTGTTCGCGTGTGGAATGTCGCTGATGGCGTTCCTCTTCCTCCTCCTCCAAACGTGAAAGGTCGCGCCATCTACGCGGATCTCACACCAGATGGTGAGACGCTCTTCGTGGGCGGAGATGAGCGCGTCGTTCACGTCTTCGACGCAACGACAGGGCATCTGCGTCGCGATCTCAATCTGGACGGAGGCGCGACAGGGCTCGCATTGGATCCTTCTGGTGCAAAGCTCGCTGTGTCGACCACCGAAGGCACGCTGATTGTCTGGGACGTCGCGACCGGCGCGCAGACGGCGGCGTTTCCCAACCGCGCGGCGGAGAACGCGACACTGAGTTGGAGCCCGGACGGTCGCCTCTTGGGCTCGGCTTCCTCTCGTGGCGCGCGGATCATCGACATCGACGATGGCGCGCTCGTCTGGTCTGCACCGGATAACGACAGCCTCGTTCAGTTCGTTCCGCACGACCGCATCGCGCTCGCTACGAATGATTCGTTGGAGGTGCGCGCGGCTCCAGGAGTGATGCGCTCCATCAGCGACCCTTGGGATAGGGGCGACGATCCCGTCTTCGCGACCGCGGCTGACAAGATGCTCGTCGCGGTCGGCGGCGGCGCAACGATGTTGGACCTCCGAACGGGCGCTTCTGGGATGCGCTTGCGAACTACGACCGGATCGATCGATCGCGTAGGCATGGCGGCGGATGGTTCGAACTTCGTCTTCGCCGCGGCCGGACTGCCCTTCAATGCAGA
>JAYVXK010000879.1:0-4285 GCA_043785265.1 Myxococcales bacterium
GTCGTCGTCGCGCCGCCTCTCGTGAGCACCAGCTTCGCGTTTGGGGCGTCGTCGATGTCCTGGCCGACGTGTGCCTTGCGCTTGCCAAAACTCAGCGCCTCGAATGCATCGAACAACTCGCGCGCGGCGGGCGTCGCGATCTTGGCCTTGGCCACTCCCTTGCGAACAGTGAACACAGCCCCTTCGAAGGTCACTTCACCCTCTGATGTCACGGTCACTGCGTAGGCCGGACACTGACCTTCGCACATGCCGCGTTCGAGTCGAATGGTCGATCCAAACGGAGGCGCGTCGATCGCCTTGCGCTTCAACGCGCAGTAACCCTCTCGCCCCATCAGTGCACTGTCGACGGCATCGGCGAGCCGCCCCTGCGTGGCGCGATTGATGTCGAGTCGCTCGAGTCCACCTGCGAGTTCCGTCGCGGCGTTGCAGTCATCGCGAACGAGGCCAGCCTTGAGCGCGCTTGCGAGACCACGGGCCTCTTGATGGTTCATTGACTTGGCCACCGACCTCACGGTCTCCACGCGATCGACCGCGCACGATTTGTCGCCGATGCACGCTGGCGCCTGATCCAAGCCAGATTGAGTGCTCGAAGGCGGAGCGTCCTGGCACGATCGCACCTTGAGCGTGACGGCAACGATCGCCACAACCGCCACTGCAACGCCCGCGTGAAGTCCCCTTAACTTCACAGCGGGGAGGTCGCTCCGCCGCCGAACTTGATGGCAACCTTGGGCGCATTCGGGATCTTGAGATCCGTAATGGTCAAGGCATCGGCTTGTCGGTGCATTTGAAAGACGACCCCGTCATTGGTGAAGCCAAACACGTCGAAGTTCCAACTGGCCAATCCATAGACATTCTGATGCTTGATGTCGCCAAACGATTGAATGATGGCCCCAGTGAGCGGATTGGTCTCGACCAAGCAATCCCCGCAATTTTTGCCACCGTCATCGAGGCCGTGAACCGACACATAGAGATGCTTGTCTTTGGTGTAGACGAGGTCGCCGCTCGACGACAGCGTGACCGCGGGGCGGTTCTTCGCGAGATAACCGAGCGCCTGCGTCTTGCCGGTCGTTGTGTCTACCAACTCATAAGTGGCGGCGTCATAACCCACGAGCACTTCTTTGTCTGGGTCGAGCAGACCCTTAGGTAGAAATGCGAGGCCCGTGGCATTCACCTGACCTGTACCGATTTTGGTGCACGCGCCGGTGGCTGGGTCGACCTTGTTGAGATTGCCGTTCACTACGTAGATCGCTCCAGTGGAGTCGACGGCGATGTCGCTGATGATCGCAGACTCGAAACATCCAGTGAGCGGGCCAATCAGAGTGATCGCGGTGGTCTTGAGGTCGACCTTGTAGAGCGAGTCGTCACTGCACGCATAACCGAATTTTGGTTGGTCGATCGGCGCTGGCGCACCATCGCCACCGCCGCACGCAACGAGCAACGAGAGGCCAGCCAAAAAACAAAACCGCATGCCACCATCGGACGCCGCGCACGAGCACATGTCAACCAACTCAGCAGACAATCAGCTAAGGTCGTGACGTGACCGACCTCGACCAGAGCGCCCTTTTTTGGCTGTATTCTGGGCAAAGCAGTGGATGGTTGTATGCTGCAATGACTCTCTTGTCGGTCATCGGCGGCGGGTGGGGAATGCTCGGCATCGTGCCGTGGCTCGCGTGGTCGCGGACCCGTCGTACGACCGGTGTGCTCATCGCGACGCTTCTCGTGACGACACTCGTCGTCTTCATCATCAAGCCCATCGTTCACCGCGCGCGTCCCTACGCGTGCCTTCCCAATGTGCACGCGCTCTGCGTCGCGCCGACCGATCCGTCGTTTCCCAGTGGCCACGCCGCAGGCTCGTTCGCGTTCGCAGCCTTCATGGCCGCCTGCCTGCTGGACACGAAGATGAACTACAAAACTAAGGTTGGCTTGGTCATCTTGGTGTTTGTGTTCGCGGTCGGCGTGGCGATGTCTCGTGTTTTCCTTGGGGTGCACTTTCCGACGGATGTGATCGCGGGTGGGATCGTTGGAGGCGCGATTGGGTGGAGCGGAGGAAGAATCGCGATGAGGGTCAAGGCTCCGCAGTAAATCTTCCCGTCCCCGTCCGCCGTCTCCGTCCCCGTCCCCGTCTCCGTCCGCCGTGCCCGTTCCCGTCCCCGTCCGCGGTCCCCGTTCCCGCACCCGTCTCTGCTAAGTGTCGCTTCATGTCACGCACCGCTCTTCTTGCTGGCGCCACGGGTCTCGTCGGCGGTCACTGTCTCGCGGCGCTTCTCGCGAGCCCCGAGTACTCTCATGTCACCGTCTTGGTGCGCCGATCGCTCGGTAAATCCAATGCAAAACTCACTGAGCGGATTGTCGACTTTGATGCGCTCGATCCTCAGGATCGAGCGTTTGCTCAGGATGATGTCTATGTTTGTCTCGGCACGACCATCAAGGTCGCAGGCTCCAAGGAGAAGTTTCGCAAGGTCGACCACGACTACGCGGTCGAGGTTGCCAAACTTGCGAAGGACGCTGGGGCTGGGAGGTTGGCACTCGTGTCATCCGTGGATGCCAACGCGAAGTCGTCCAGTTTCTATCTGCGCGTGAAGGGCGAAACGGAGAACGACGTCACCGCACTCGGCTGGACCACAGTCGTGATCGCGCAGCCAAGCTTTCTCGTCGGAGACCGCGCAGAGAAACGGCCCGGAGAGAAACTTGCCATTGTGGCCGCGCAGTCTCTGAAGTTCGCCCTCTTTGGCGGCCTCCGCAAATATCGCGCAATCGAGGCCAAATCCGTGGCAACGGCGATGATCGACGCGATGATTTCACCCAAGACGGGAGTGCGCATACTTCGTTATGACGAACTCGCCCTAGTTGGTAATCCATAAGGGGACGGGGACGGGAGCGGGGACGGGGACGGCGGACGGGAGCGGGGACGGGGACGGCGGACGGGAGCGGGGACGGCGGACGGACGCGTCCCCTCAGGTTGGCGCGCACTCAAGCGCGTATTCGCCCGGCGCCTTGCCAACCTGCGCCTTGAAGTCCCGAATGAAGTGCGCCTGATCGCAATAACCAAGTTCGTGAGCAATGGCGGACCAATCGGGTTTGTCTTGCTCCGCGCGTTGCGCTGCTTCGTGAATTCGAAAACGACGAATCACCCACTTGGGGCTCACGCCCACGTAGCGTCGAAACAACCTCTGCAGCGCGCGCAGCGACATGTTGGACCGCGCCACGAGGTCGTCGACTCTCACGATCTCTCGAAAATTCTCGGCGATTTGGACGATCGCAGCCACAGCCTCGATGTTGGGATCGCGCTCGGGCAAGCGTGCGCGGAAGAACTCTTCGACCCGTTGAATCTGAATGGTGTGATCGCGAGTCGCCATCACTTCGCGCTCGATCGCCGACGTGTCGCCAAACAAAGTAGACAGCGAACGTGATCGATCGGCCAGCTCTGTGATTGGGAAATTCACGAACGGGTAAAATCCGCCGGGTCGGAACTTGACGCCCACCACCTGCCCCTCGCCTTCGAGCAGCTTGGTGAACTTGCGCGTGCTCGTCCCCCACGCAGCTGCGCCGTCCCGTTCGAACACGACATTCACGCACGGGTACGGCAGTGTTGCCTGCGCGTGGGGTGCGCGATCGCGGAGGTCCCATCGAATCAGCCAGTAGCGCTCGATGAAAAGCGCAAGGTCGGCCGAGGGGTCGCACCGGGCTATCTCGAAGTTTGCGAGCGCGGCGACGGGATGCAAGATACCTCGTGCGCTGAGCGACATGTCGCGTTTGTACAATACGCGCGGCCGCATCGGTACCAATCTCGGCGCATGGAGACCAACATGAGCCAGACCAAATACGTCGGGGGATGTCACTGCGGCAAAGTGAGATTCGAAGTGACCCTGGAAGTAAAAGAGGCGTTCGCTTGTAATTGCTCCATCTGTTCGAGGGTGGGATGGCTGCTGGCCTTCGCACCAAGCGATCAGTTCAAGTTGCTCGCCGGCGAAGATGCACTCACCGACTACCAATTCGGCAAGAAGAACTCGCACCACACGTTCTGCACGAACTGCGGCATACGTGCGTTCAGTCGCGGAAAAGGCAAGGGCGACACCGACTGGTGCGCGATCAACCTGCGATGCTTGGATGATTTCGACACGAGCGCGGTCCCCGTCAAACACGTCGACGGCAAGTCGCTCTAAGGGTCCGTCGCCGTCCCGGCAGTGGCTGCGCTTTTTGATCGCGCTCTCCGCGGCCACTTTGGTGTGGCTCGTCAGCGCGTCGGCGTTTGCTGCGGCTCCTCAGTGCGACGAGCGTGGCGCCA
>JAYVXK010000880.1:0-4277 GCA_043785265.1 Myxococcales bacterium
CTGAAGCGCCGCTGACGCTTTCCAACCTTGCGGTCCTTCCAAGCGCAACGCCAGCGCCAACGACAAAACCACACGCGATGGTGGTGCCGTCGAGCAAGCCTGCGACCCCGCCGACGGCGAGCGCGCAGAGCTGCAGTCCTCCGTACTTCATCGATGCCCAAGGACACAAAATTTTCAAAGTGAACTGCCTGTGATTCGCCCTCGTATTTGGCTCAATGCCACACTCCTCGTCGGATCGATCGTCTCGTTTGGGTCGTTCGCGGTGGCAGACAAAGCTGCGTGCGCTGAGGCGTCGACGCGAGGACAGACGCTGCGGGACGATGGAAAGTATTTGGACGCGCGCGCATCGTTCGTCGCATGCGCCAGCGACAGTTGCCCAGCGGTCATTCGTCAAGACTGCGGCGATTGGCTCGCGCAGCTCGACAAGTCCATTCCGTCGATCGTCCTCGTCGTGCGTGATGCTGCGGGTCACGATCTGAGCAATGCTTCGGTGACGGTGGACGGGATCACAGTCGCGCTCGACGGTCGCCCGCACATCGTCGATCCTGGATCTCACTCGCTGCATGCACAGTTCGCCGACGGCCGATCTACCGACGATCACGTCATCGTGCGCGCAGGCGAACAGAACCGCGCGATCGTGATGCAAGCTCCTGCAGTGGCGACCACGACGGTGACGCCCACTGCCCGAGTCGAGCCTCAGACGCCGTCAGCGCCCGAGCCCAGCCCGTCCCGCTCGTACACCCCATCGATCGTGCTTGGCGCAGTGAGCGTTGTGGCTCTTGGCTCGTTCATCACGTTCGGATTGATGGGCAAGGCAGACGTCGACAACCTGCGCGCGACATGTGCGCCGTACTGCGCGCAATCGGACCTGGATGCTGCCAAGTTGAAACTCACGATCGCGGACGTCTCACTTGCGATCGGCGCCGCCGTCCTCGTCACTGCAGTCGTCCTATTGTTCGTGCCGCGAGCTTCCCGGCCCACGACGACTGGGGTCCGCTTCGATTGGACTACAGGAGCGGGAGGCCGTTTCTGAAGCGGGCATGACGGCGGCTTCTGCAGTAGCATGCGAGCTCCGTGACGAACCCGGCGACGCAGACGAGCGGCCTTTGCGGCGCGGTATTGTCCAAACGTTGGCGCATCATCTCGCCCATCGGCGAAGGCGGCATGGGACTCGTGTTCGTCGCAGAGAACGTGCAAGACAACCGGCGCGTCGCGATCAAGGTGTTGCGACCCGAGCTCATTGTGGAGAGCAACATTCGCGCGCGCTTCCTCGAAGAGGCCGCGACGTGCATGCGATTGCATCACGCCAACATTTTGCGCGTGTTCGAAGCCGCCGAGGCCGAAGACAAGAGTCCCTACTTCGTCATGGAGCTGCTCGAGGGTTTGCCCCTCTCTGCGTACACCGCGAGGGGCGAGCGTTTTCCAATCGCTCAGGCGGTGTCCATCTTGCGAGGAGTGCTGCACGGTCTCGGAGCCGCGCACGCTGGCGGCATCGTGCACAGAGATCTCAAACCAGAGAACGTCTTTCTTGCGCGAGATCCTCATGGGCAGTTCGTCGTCAAACTGCTCGATTTCGGCATCGCCAAAGTGATGGACGTCGCTGGCGGTCAAGGCAGTCGCACCAAGACCGGCATGCTCCTCGGAACGCCCGCGTACATGAGTCCGGAGCAAGTGCGCAGCGCGCGCGACGCCGACACGCGGAGTGATCTTTGGGGCGCAGGCGTCCTCTTTTACGAGATGCTCACAGGCAAACAAGCCTGGCCCGCCCCCACCGAATATGCGCGCCTCACCGCCATCTTGGGATCGCAGCCCGAAGCGTTGGCCGCGACCGATGCGGCTCTCGCGGTGTGGCAACCATTCATCGATCGCGCCCTTCAAAAAGATCGCTCGTTGCGCTTTCAAACAGCCGCCGAAATGGAAAGCGCTCTGACCGCAGTGGCAACGGGTGCGCCTACAAACCAAGCTCCGGCGATCTCGCTTCCGAGGGTCGAGGCGCCGAGAATTGCGGCGATCGGATCGACCACGCCGTCGGTCGATATTTTGGCGGCGCGCTCGGCACTCGAGAGCACGTCACCGTCGCCAGGTGGCACGCTCAGCAGCAAGCCCGGCCAGTCACCCGCTCGCCAAAGTTACGCTCCGCATCAAGTGTCACTCGTGGCTCCACCGAGCGGCGATCTAGACTCGCGATCGTTTCGAGGCGCGCCGCGCCGATCGGTTCCTGCAGTCGCGGTCGCTGCACTCGTGATGTTGGCGTTGCTTGCAGGCTTCGCGATCGGATTCGCGGTAGGTCGCATGTGAGCGCGGTGCTGCTGGTGTTCGTCGATGGCGTCGGCCTCGGGACACGTGGCGCGCACAACCCATTCGACGGTGCACCACTCGACGTGCTCGCCCCATGGGTCGATGCGAATGCCGCTCACTTCGATGGCGCGGTCTATGGATCCATCGACGCCACGCTCGGTCATCCTGGTTTGCCGCAAAGCGCGACAGGGCAAGCCACGATCTTCACCGGTCATGACGCGATCGCCCTGCAAGATGGGCATTTTTCAGGTCATCCCACGCCTCGTCTCGCACGACTCATCTCGCAGCAAAGCGTCCTCATGCGTGCGCGCGAACGTGGCATGCGCTCGAAGTTCTTGAACGCATACGACGACGAACGCGTGGCGCATGTTGGTCGTGTCGTGCGCGGAGAAGAAAAAGCGACGCGACGACGACCACCGTCAGCGAGCAGCTGGGCGGCGCTCGCAGGAGGCGGTTCGTTGTCTACACTGAGCGACGTGCGCGAGGGGCGAGCCGCCACTTTCGATCTCACTGGCGACACGCTGCGCGCGTTTGGAGTCGACGCGCCACGCGTGACCATGCGAGACGCGGCGCGCAATGTGGCGCGCGGAGCGCGTGAAGCGAACGTCTCGCTGTTCGAAATCTTCACCACGGACATGGCGGGCCACGCGCAAGACATCACTTGGGCGCGCGCAGAGGTGGTCAAGCTCGACCGGTTTCTTCGCGAATTGTTCGACGCGGTGACCGGCGACCAGCTCGTGGTCGTCACGAGCGATCACGGCAACCTCGAAGACCTCTCCACGCGTTCGCACACGCGAGCCCCCGTTCCTCTCTTGGCATACGGGAAACAAGCCTCCGAATTCGTGCATGGTGCACGCGATCTGCGGGACATCGCGCCGCGAATGCTCTCTCATGCCGAGCGCTGACGGCAGGCGAGTTGGCGCGATCAGGGTTTGAAGCCAAACGCCCGTTGATGCGAGCGCCCGTTGCTTGATAGCGTGTGGGCATGACCGACCAGGCGATCGACCCGAAGTATCTTGAGATCTTTCCCTCGTGGCTGCGCTCGCTCGGCGAAGACGCGGGCGCGCTTGGCGAGATCGTCAACGGCAACGCACCAGACGAGGTGAAGCGCCATGCTGCGGCCGGCCTCAACTATTTATTCAAGTCGCTCGACCTCATCCCGGATGGCATCGACGATCTTGGGTTTCTCGACGACGCATTCGTGATTCGCGTCGCGGCCGCACATGCGGTCGCAGAGACTCCGGCATCGAAGACCGCCGTACTGGGACGCCTCGCCGATGATGCCGTCGCTCTCAAAGAGTTTCTCGGCGACGACTATCTTCGACTCGACGCCTACGTCAAAGGCCTAAAAAAAGGGGCTGCGCGCGGTCGCACCGTGGAAGACATCATGACGGACCCGACCGCGAAGAGCGCGTTCGTCAGCGAAGTGGCTGCGTGGTCGAAAGAATATCAAGCGCCCACGTTCACACGAGACGTCAAGACTCTGCTCAAACTCAAGTCGTTCTTGAACGCAAAACTGCCGTAGGCTCGTCTGGTGTCTGTGGGCCGATTGTTCTGCATCGGTTGCGCCGGACTGGTCGCCTGCGGGCAAGTCATCGCACTCGACAACTACCGACCTTGCCAAACTACGACCGAGTGCAGCGGTGGAGTGACTGACTCCGGCCAACCTGGCGCGCCGAGCACGCTGTGCAGTTCGAGCAAGGATTGCGCGCTGCCGAGCCCTGTTTGTAGCCACAACGTGTGTGTTGGGGTTTCGGCTCTCGTTTCGAGCACGACGTCCGGCGCGTGTGTGCTGCTCAAAGATCAATCGCTTTGGTGCTGGGGGGGTAACGGGAGCGGCCAACTCGGGCGCGGACAAGCTGGCGGACAATTCTACACGCCAGCACCAGTGACGGTCATTCCAACCAACCTGCCTGTCGTCAGTGCCGGCATGGGTGTCGACTTTGGCTGCGCGCTCGCGAGCGACGAGCAGGTCTATT
>JAYVXK010000881.1:0-4277 GCA_043785265.1 Myxococcales bacterium
CTCGTGCATCAGCTTGTGCGCGCCGTCGCGTCCCGTGATGATCGTGCCATACAGACCGATCTCGTCGCCGACATGCAGCGCGCGAATCTTGTCCTCTGCGATGGGAAGATCAATGCGTGTGATGGCCATGGTTAGACTGCCTCGATCGGGCGTGCGGACGAGCCGCCCGTGTGCTTGTTGTACTCGCTCGCGAGGAAGGTCTCTTCCGTGAAGCGCGCCGTGTTGTTGGCGATGTCGATCTCGACACTCCATCGTCTGCACGACCAACACTCGTATGCGAGCGTCACAAAAAAGCTCGCCGGCAAACGATGGTTCGCGGTGATCTTGATGCCAAGCACGGTGGTCTTTCCGCCGAAGCCCATCGGGCCAATCTTCAGCCCGTTGCATGCTTCCATGAGTTCGCTCTCGAGTGTCGCCAGTCGTGGGTCGGGATTTTGGTCGCCGAGCTGTCTAAAGATTTGCTCCTTCGCCGCGAGCGCTCCGCCCGCGCGATCACTGCCGATGCACACGCCACACACGCCAGGTGCGCACCCCTGACCTTGCGCATCGAGCACCATCTTGATGACGGCGCGCTTGACGCCTTCGAGATCGCGGCCGGCTTTGATCTCGGTGTTGGGCAAAGTCATCTGACCGCTCACGTTCTCGCAACCGCCGCCTTTGAGCAGCAAATCGGCCTTGATGATGGGCCTATCCCATTGGTGATAGTGGATTTGCGGAGCACCCTCGCCGAGGTTGGTTCCGTCGTTGTGACCGGTTATCGAATCGACCGTGTTGGGCCGGAGGTAGCTCTTGTTGGTCGCGCTGATGGTCGCGGTGTGGATTGCGCTCGTGAGCACCTTCTCGTGGGGGCCGGCGGGGTAGCGTACCCACCAAAGGTTCATTCCCGTGTCTTGGCACATGGGCGCGCTGAGCTCTCGGGCTTTGCGAATGTTGATGAGGAGCATGTCGAGGGCATTTCGCGCGGCGCTCATCTGCCTCTCGGTGTCGCGTGATCGCGCGATCGCAGCCTCGACGTCGCTGGGGAGATCAGTGGCGGCGCGTCGGATGAGTTCGACGAAGTGAGGCTCGAGTAGTTCCACGGACAAAGAGTCAGCCATGACAAGAGGAGGTAGCCCACGGAGAGCGAATAGAAAAGCAGCGACTTTGGCGTCAGCCGCGAGCTGTGGCACGATCGCGGTGGATGGTGGTTTCGCGGTTGTGCCCTTTGCGGTCCGTACTCTCGCTTGGTGCGTGTGGCCGCGTTTTGTTGATGTGTGCATTGTGCACGCACTTCTCGTGCGCCGCAGGACCGGGCACGTCGGGAGTCAATCCGACGCCAGAAGCAGGTCCGCACGACGGTGGGACTGTGTTGCCGTTCGATGCTTCGTATGTCGACGTCGAGGTCGAAGCGGACATCCCTCCAGATGACGCGGGTCCCGATGCCGCGCCAACTGGTTGCGCATCCGCAGCGGACGGCACGCCCTGCAAAGCCGCGCCGGACCTTTGTCACACCGACGGGGTCTGCAATGCCGGCAAATGCATGGCGCCTGGTGTTCGCGCCGATGGCTACAACTGGAAAAATGGCGACAACAACGCACGCTGTTGCGGCGCGGTTCCACTCTTCGCGACGAGCGACGCCAACTGCGGCGCCTGCGGCATCGTCTGCAATGCTGGCAATGGGGAGAGCTGCTCGCCGCTCGCAGGTCATTACTTTTGTCGCGGGTGCAAGACCAACAACGGGTGCTGGTCGAAGTGCTGCTCGCTCTCATTTTCGCCATCGTCGTGCGCCGCGAGCGACTGCGCCGGCAACTGCGACTCCACCCACTGTCCGCCGGGGAGCAAGTGCGTGCTCGGCAACGGGATGAGCAGCAACTACTGCTCGTACTGAGCACTCCGGTCACAGCAGGTTGGTTCTGCCTTTGACCTTCAGTGCGTCGACGATCAGTCGCACGTCTTGCGCGCGCTCTCGCGGAATCACCAGCACTGCGTCGTCTGTCTCGACAATCACAAGTCCGCTCACACCGCAAAGCGCAAACGCCCGTGTTTTAGCGCCTGTCGTGAGATCGACGATCAGGTTGCCCGATGCGTCCACGATCACGCTCGCGTCGGGCAACGCATTGCCGTACGCGTCTTTGGTCGCGAGCTCCCAAGCACTCTCCCAACTGCCGACGTCGTTCCAGCCGAAGTCGCCAGGTGCGACCGCGATGCGCGTCTCTTTCTCCATCACGCCATGGTCGATGGAGATCGATGGGAGTGACGGAAACTCTTTGTCCACAAGCGCCGTCTCGTTACCAGTCGCGGCGGCGGCGTTTGCGCGTTCGATGAACGTAGCGACACTCGGCAGATGTTTTTTGACCGCGTCGATGAAGAGCGCACCTCGAAAAAAGAACATGCCTGCGTTCCACAGGTGCTTCTTGTCGGCGACGTATTGCTCGGCGCGCGCTCGGTCTGGCTTCTCCACGAAGCGCGCAGCGTGCCGTAGACCTGGCGCAATGTCGGCCGCGGTTTCGATGTATCCGTAGCCTGTTTCTGGGCGCGTCGGCACGATACCGATTGTGGTCAAGTATCCTCGGGAGGCGCCATCGACCGCGCGATCGAATGCCTCGACGAATGCGTCTTGGTTCGTGATGTAGTGATCACTGGGGAACACCGCAATGACCGCGTCCGGATCGCGACGCAAGATGGTGGCGGTCGCCCACGCGATGGCGGGCGCTGTGTTGCGCGCCGCGGGCTCCGCGAGAATTTGTGCGCGTGGAACATCTGGCAAAATGACGGAAGTCGCCTCCAGAAGGTGAGCGCCTGTCGCGATCGTCACGCGCTCCGCCGGGATGCGAGACCCGAGGCGGCGCACGGTCGCCGCGACGAGAGCCTCGGTGCCAGCCAACGGCAACAATTGCTTGGGACGAAGCGACCGCGAAGCAGGCCAAAAACGCGTGCCCGCGCCGCCCGCGATGATCACCGCATGAAGATGGGAGTCCATGGCAGCGGGCATCTTAGACATCCGCTGACAAAGATGCTGAAAACTCGCCTCCAAAGGCAACAGCCGGTATTGCAAATGTCTTGATGCACCGGCGCATTCTCTGGCTCTTTGTCGCGCTTCTGCTGACGGTTGCGTGTGAGAGCGTGCCTAGCGCTCCGTTGCTCGAACTGTCGGGCGTGACGCCTCGGCGCATCGAACTCGGCGACAAGCTCGAGATTGAAGGCGCGAGTCTGCCCGAAGGTCGACAAGCGCGCGTCGTGTTTCGTGGTGTGCTGCATCGCCCAGGCGAGTCACCCGAGGACGCAGAGATCGACACCACGGGGCGAGTCGTCGCACGCGATCGAATCGAAGTGCCGATCACTGCCGATCTCGTCGCGGCTCTCTGCGGAGAGGGGCGCACTGCACTGCACACCACGTTTGCTGGGTCTTTGGAGATCGTGTTCGCCGCGCAACGCCCAGGCGCTCCGCCAGTATCGGGTATGATCGACGGTGCGGAGATCGACGTCGTGCCTCAAGGAGTGCGTCGTTCAGACGAAGACGGTCTCAGCGCGCTCACTGCGATCGGAGTGCACCCCGCGACGACGGACGACAACGAGCCCGCAGCTGCTGGATTCGTCATTGGTTCTGTCGATCGCGGTTCTCGCGCAGAGCGCGCGGGGCTTGTTCCGAGCGATCGCATCGTGGCATTTGCGGGTGTGCGCGTGCTCAGCGCGGGCGATGTCGCGCTGCCGCCAGGTCGCGCGTCCACGCAAGCTCGCGTGGCACACGGCTCGAGCACGACCGAAGAAGAAGTCGTCATCTCGATCGACGGCGTGGCGCCCCCCGCGCGTGGACGTGTCTCGCTTGGACTTGCTCTCAGCGCACTCGTGGCAGCGGCCATCCTCGCGCTCATCGGGCCGCCAGCGCGCACCCTCGCTTGGGTCGAACGACGACTCGGCGATGGCCTGACAGCGCGCCGTTCGCAACTTGGTTTGCCCGTGATTTCAGCCATGATCGCGTCGGTGCTGGTGTTGCCTCTCGCGAGACCTGTGTTCGCTGCGCGACTCGATCTCGCGCTCGTCTCCGTGACCATCGTGCTCGCATGGACGGCGCTAGGTGCCATGCGCGCGGCAAGCCTTCGACGTCTTGCCAAGACGATCTCGGAGCATCTCGTGGTCGCGTTGCCGATGTTCGTCGCGCTCGGCGCGCTCGCGGCTCGCAATGGGTCTCTCGCGCTCGATGACGCGATGCGCGCGCAAGGACCCGCTCCATGGGAGATGACCGTGGCGCGATCTCCTGTCGGCATTGCATTGCTTGCGCTGCTGCTCGCGCCTTGGGC
>JAYVXK010000882.1:0-4275 GCA_043785265.1 Myxococcales bacterium
GGTCTCTCTTTGTGTGCGTCTAGGCGCAGCGTTTTCGGACGTCGCCTACTTGGTGTCGGGCTTGGCATCTTGTGCGTCTTTTGGATCGATCGGCGCTGCCTGCGTCTGCATGCCCGGCGGTGGCGCGGGCGGAGGAGGCGGATCGGGCAAGCCGAGCACCGCGTTGGGCACGCTGATTGATACTGGCTGAATGGGAATCATTCGCCGAGGCGTGCTGGGATTCGGGTTCTCGATGAGAGGCAGTCGCACGAGTGCGGCCACTGCGTCGGCGTCAATGGGAAGTCCCGATGCTGCGCCCTTCGCAGCGCGCTCGATGATGTCGCCCGGATCGGGATCTGCATTGACGTGCACAATGCACTTCGGAAACAGACGACGAGGCAGGCCTGCATAGCGCGGGTTGTTCTCGACGAGGAAGTCGCCGACGTCGCGCTTGAACGTCGCAGCCAATCGGCCAGCATCGTACTCGCGCAACTTGACTTCGCCCTTCATCTGCTCGCTGGCGACGGCGCGGTTGCCGCCCGCGCTCGTGACCTCTGTGGTCAACGTGCCGCCAGATGCGGCTTTGCTCATCATCGACGCGCAGATGTCGAACCACTGCGGCAGCGTCAGAACGGGTGCGCCTTCGGGGCGGTTGAACATCAACTTTACGCTGTCGGGGTGCGCCCAGTATGCGAGCGATCCGTTGCCTGCGTTGCGCGCGGCCTGTTGCGCAGATGCGATGTCCTCGGTCGTGGCTACGCGCGGTTGCTTCTCGCGCGCGCCGTCTTCGCCCTTGGTGGAAAACGTGACGTCCGCGAACGGAATCGCAAAGCGCTCGAGATACTGCGGCGCGAGGCGCGAGGCGATGTGCTCGATCGCCATCCAGTAGATGACCTCGCGTCCGATACCGTCGCGTGTGGGGTATGAACCGCAAACTTGCGGCGTGTGCACGATGAATTTCTGACGGATCTCTTCGACGTTCAGGCCGTAGACGCCTTGAGTCGGAGCGGCGCCGTACTGAGGGCCGAGGACCATGCCCTGGTCCCAGATGTACAAATCCCATTTCCACGGATCGGGATATGAGAGCCGACGATAGTGAATGAACTCGAGCCGCTCAATGCCAATGCTGCCGTCGTCGCGACGCACGAGCATCTTCTCGCATGCGGACACGGCGTAGTAGAGCGCCCATGCAAGCGTGGTCGTCGCGGACATGAGGTCGGGGATCTGGTTGACCTCCGACTGGACCCACTGCGCAACCTCGTTGGCGATCGATCGCTCCCCTTCGTCGGGCAGGTCCTGATCGTCGGGCGCGGTGAATGCGACCTTGCCCTGGCCAACCGCTAGCACGCGTTTTTGAATGACGCTGAAGCAGTGCGGCGAAAGCGTTAGGAGCTCTTCGAGGAGGTCGACGTATTGCTGGCGGTAGCCCGTGAGGCATAGCCGCATCACGCTCGACACGTACGAGAGCGTGAGCCCGTTGCCGATGATGTTCGGGTAACGGTCGACCGACGGCCATGGGGCGAGCTGGGCGCCGCGTTTCTGTCTGGCCGCGTCGAGCGCGTGGACTCGAGCGACCATGTTAGAACCTCATGCTTGAAAGAGCGGACGTTCGTCGAAGGGTAGCAGCGGTTCGACTGGGGGAGCGACGCCGCCCGATGATTGTTTGGCCCGCGTGCAGATGTCCCAGCCGATGGCTGCGCACATCACGAGGTCGTCGTGTGCGCCGGGCGCGGCCTCGGCCTTGCCGTTCTTGGTCACGACGAACAGAAGCATTTCGGCGACAACATCTTTGTCTGGACTGGACCATGCGCCGCGGCGGTGCGCGTCTTCGAGCGCGTCGAGTGCTGCAGTGCGCGACACCTCGCTAGACCACCAACCCAGCTTGCCGTCACGACCGAACGCAATGTTCGGGTATCGCTTGCGGCCTGAGTCTGCCGATGGTCGCTCGAGTGACTGAATAACGGCCGGTCCGTGGTTGTTGCGCTCGACGACAATGAGCGCCCAGTTGTAGCGCTCGCCGAGCTTCGCGGCATGATCGCCAAGCACCCAAACGGGGAACTGGCCGTGCAGCGTGGCGCAGTGCTCGCCCGTCTCGCGGTCGTACACCATCGCGCCGCCAGGGTCGCCGCCCGTGCCCTCGGATGGGTCGACGGCCACAACGTAGTTTTGATTGGGTTGCGGCTCTCGCCAGATGCGAAGATCGCCGCCCAGCGATATTCTAATGGGCTCGGTGGTTCGACCGCGTAGCTCAATGCATCGCTCTCGGTCGAAGAACAACCTACCGGCGACAAGCCAACACGTGTTTTCGTCGAGTGGGTATTCCTGGTCTACAAGGTCTTGGCCCTTGTCCTCGACCTTCTGCCGGTACCACTTCACCTGCTCCGGCGTGCCGCCGTGCAGTTGGCTAATCTGTCGTTCGCGTTCGGTGATGGGCTCAACTGTCTCGCCTGCGCCGAGCGTCACGCGATACGTTGAGTCATCCATCCACTTGAAAAAATGTGGCTTGTAGCCGTTGCCTCGTCGCGCTGAGTTCCAGCGCTCGTAGAACATGCCCGCGGCGCCGTTAGCCGTCGACTCGATCACAATCTCGCTGCCGTTCTCTTCGCTCGGCACGCATTCGAGAATCGCGTTCAACGTCGTTTGCGCGAACTCGAAGAACGCGAGCTCAGTGATGTGCAGCCGATGAATCGTACCTGAGCGGCCCTTCTTCGATGCCGCCGCCTCGCTTGCGCCAGCTTCGACGATGCGCAGCGACGCGTCGCCGATGTGCCACTCGCTAATGCTTTCGGTGCGAAACGGAAGGTCGAACCCGTGCACACGCAGCGACTCGAACATCACGCGGAGCTTGGCATTCGTGTCGAGCAGTCCCGCGTGATCGCTCGAAGACTGCACGACAATGACAACGCGCGCCGACGGACGAAACAGGAAGAACCAGAGGTCTCGAGCCAGTTCCCACGTCGTGAAGCCGATCTGCCTCGGCTTGAGCACGATGTCTCGCAGCGTACGCACGGCCTCGAACGTTAGTTGGATCGCGTTTGGGGCTAGCGGTGCGCGGTTACCGGCCTTGTTAACGATCGACAGTAGCGAGGCGAAATACAGAAAGTCTCGCTCGGCCCTCGCCCACTTATCGCGACGTTCTTGCAGAATCTCCTCGGCCATTCGTGCGCTGAGTTCGCGCGCGATGTCATCGAGGTCGAAGTCTTTGAGGGGTACGGCCATCTGTGTTGCCCTCACCCGTAGGGTTTAGGCCCTGCGTTTTGTCGACTCGAGCCCACTCTCGCCTACTCTTTTTTCGAGTGCTGAGTACGCCCGCGCGAGGGAATGCACCTGCACGCCTAGCGTTTTGACCTCGACGCGCAGTTCGTCGATCGTCTCTGCGTCGGATTTCTGCCCGTCGAACCAGTCGGGACAAGCGCGCCTCAGACTTGCCCACGTACACGCCCAACGTGCGCCGCGCCCCGTGCCGCCGATGTTCACGAGCAGCATGCCGCCGAGCTCTTCGTTCAGTTTGAGCAATCGGCGACGAACGCGGCTCGGCTCCCAGCCGACCATCGCCGCGATGTCGTCGATCGGTACTGGCGGATGCAGTCTCCGAATCATTGGCCGCGCATCAGCATCGCAAACCGCGCCGTGCGTGTGGCCTTGATTCGACTATCCCACTCCGCCTTGACAACGCGTCGCACGTCGCCGTAGTTCGCCAGCGCGCCCTCGATCA
The DNA here is from genome assembly GCA_043785265.1 of Myxococcales bacterium. Lineage (GTDB taxonomy): Bacteria > Myxococcota_A > Polyangia > Polyangiales > Polyangiaceae > JANYHY01. The sequence continues at coordinate 3,695 of JAYVXK010000882.1, forward strand.
ACTCGTCCGCCTCGCGCTCGATCTTTCGCAATCGCCCCGTCCACGATCCGTCGCGCGCATGCAACTCGAACAGACGTGACACGTCCTGCGGTGAGGCTGGCTCTTGGAGCTTCTCCCACTCGCTCAGGCCTGTTGGAGTGAAGGGCAAAAGCATCATGCGACGCAACCCGATCTTCCGCTGGTCGGTCGTCGCGCCCGCGTACTTGATGTCGATCGCACACATCGCACCCTCAAGAAGCGGTGGTCGCATTTGCGGCAGCGGCGAGAAGGCAATCCGTAGCGTGTTGAAAATCTCACTCGCCAGCGCAATCATCGTCGCACTGATTCGGTTATGTCTCGACACGGCCTCGAGCCGAACATCCTCCGAGTAGTCCTTCTCTGGTGCGCCGCGTTCGTTCTTTCCGCCTGGTGACGGCTCGTACTTCTGAGCTGCGCATCCAAGGGTGCACATGAAGTAGTCCTCACACTCGCGCTCTAGCAATGACGTTTGCATCGTGTTCTTTCTGCCCGCGACCGGCGCGGACTTGTGATTATTGAAGTTTAGGCGAACCGTGTGATCGTGGTCTCAATTTCAAAGGCAT
>JAYVXK010000883.1:0-4265 GCA_043785265.1 Myxococcales bacterium
TTGAGCTTGTTGACGACGAGCGTCGCGAGAGCCTCGCCCTCGATGTCCTCAGCGAGGATGAGGAGCGGCTTCTGGCTGCGTGCAATCGCCTCGAGCACGGGGAGAAGATCCTTCATGTTGGAGATCTTCTTCTCGCTGATGAGGATGTACGCGTCCTCGAGCACGGCTTCCATGCGCTCGGGGTCCGTGACGAAATACGGCGACAAATAGCCGCGATCGAACTGCATGCCTTCGACGACTTCGAGTGTCGTCTCTGCGGTCTTGCTCTCTTCGACCGTGATGACGCCCTCTTTGCCGACCTTCTGCATGGCCTCGGCGAGCTTGCCGCCGATTTCCTTGTCGCCGTTGGCGCTGATGGTGCCGACGTGCTCGATCTCTTTCTGATCTTTGGTCGTCTTCGCCATCTTCTTGAGGCTCTCGACGACAGCCTCGACCGCCTTGTCGATGCCGCGCTTGATCTCCATCGGGTTGTGACCCGCGGCGACGAGCTTGCTGCCTTCGCGGTAAATCGCTTGCGCGAGAACCGTGGCAGTCGTGGTGCCGTCACCGGCGACGTCGCTGGTCTTGCTCGCGACTTCGCGGACCATCTGCGCGCCCATGTTCTCGAAGCGGTTTTCGAGCTCGATTTCCTTCGCGACGGTGACGCCGTCTTTGGTCACCGTGGGAGAGCCGAAGCTCTTCTCGATGACGACGTTGCGACCCTTGGGGCCGAGCGTGACCTTCACTGCGTCCGCGAGTGCGTTGACGCCAGCGAGGATGAGGTTACGAGCGGACTCGGTGTAAACGATTTCTTTAGCTGCCATTTTTTTGGTCTTTCTTCTTGAGTCTCTAAATCACTTCACGAGGACGCCGAGGATGTCATCCTCGCGGAGCACAACGCGCTCTTCGCCGTCGATCTTGACCTCGGTGCCGCTGTACTTGCCGAACAACACGCGGTCGCCGACCTTCACGTCGAGGGGGCGAACTTTGCCGTCGTCGAGGACTTTGCCGTTGCCGACTGCGATCACTTCGCCTTCGATGGGTTTCTCTTTGGCGGTGTCGGGGATGATGATCCCGCCCTTCGATTTCTCTTCTTCTTTAACGCGCTTGATGAGAACTCGGTCCTGCAGCGGACGAATGGTGGCCATGTGGGCATCTCCTACGTTGCGCGCTCTCTGAGAGCGCGTGGGGTCGATTGTTAGCACTCACCGATGTCGAGTGCTAACGAGGTGGCGCGCAAGATAACCGCGATGCCAAGGTAGTCAAGGCACAGTGCACGCGATCGTTAGCAAGCTTACGATCTAGGTAACTGCTCGTCTTTCAATCGTTTAGCGGCACGAGCGGCTTTGCAGCCCTGCATTTTCACCCGTTTTGGCAGTCCAAGACCGTGATCGCTAATGTTTTGGGAGTGGCGTCGCAATAAAACCCCACGAAATTGCGTAGTTATTTGGTTTGCCGTAAAGACTGAAGAGACCCCATCGTCGCTCTTTGAGCAACGTCCAACCTCAAAGTGCGCCGAATGGCTTCGGAGGTGTCGGATGTCGATCGTCGCAGCAGGTTCTTTGGAGGTGTTCTTCAACGATCTGGTCGGAGAGTCGCTCAAGTCGAAGGGCATTCCCGCGTCGGGTGGCGCGAGCGCGTATCTCGTGGGTCTCCTGAGCGAGTTCAGTCGACCCGAGCGCGCCCACGATGAGGCACTCCACCGACCTCTCGCTTTTCTGCTCGACGAAGCGGTCAAAGAGCCAGAGGCGGCCACACGATTCGAAAAGTTTCGCGCGCTCGGGGACGGCGTTCTTTACGCGAGCGGCTTCTTTGGTGATCACTTCGAATCACGCGGCATCGATCAACGGTACGTGTGCGGCATCGGTTCGCGCGCGTATGGGAGCGCGAGTTCGATGCTGCGATCGGGTTCGTCGTCGACATCGGTCGAAGAAGCCGCGGCGCGCATCGACATCTTCGCTGAACTCGCGGCGCGTTTTGATGGGTTCGTTTTGGTCATCGCGGACGTGGCAGATGCAGCGTTTGCCAATGCGCCCGCTGGCTCGAAACAACTGGTGAAGCTCTACGAACGCTGGCTCAAGACGGGCAGCGAGCGCATCGCGGAGGCGCTGACTGAGCAAGGTCTCGTTCCGACACGTCCTGCCAAAGGAGTCGTGCTTCATTGACCGCACTGCTCGACGGCAACGGTGCAGGTCTGGTGCGCGCCCGTGCACTCGCCGCGGCCGTGCAGGCGTCGCTCGAGCGACTCTACCAACTCGAACGAGTGGCCGACGTGGGTCCCTTCATGATTTCGGCTGAAAATAGCCGTGAAACGCTCCTCGTGCGACAGAGCGATGACGGCACGTTGGAGATGGCACTGCACGTTCCGGTGCTTGCCGGTGATGAGGTCAATGTCGACAACGGTGATCTCGATCCGCTGTGCCAACTCATCGAGGGTGTGAGTCACTTCGTCTACATTTCACACCGCGCGAATGTTGGGCGCGAGACGACCGCGCTCGAGATGGAGATGCAAGCCGAGGTCGACAAATGGGTCGTGCTCGGTGCTGCGCTGCGCCCTTTCGACGCGCGCTCGAGTCAACGACTGCGCGAGCGACTCTACGAGCGCGTCAGCTACTTGCATGGAGAGAGCACCGAGTTGGGTCAACGCTATCGTGTCGCCAATGCGGCGGCGTCGCGCTTCGTACGCGGACTCGAGCAGCGCTTCTTGACGCGACATCGATACGGCGAAATGCGCGGCGCGCTGCGTGAGTTTTTTCGCCACGGACAGGAAGAAAAAATTCGGCTCGGCCGCGCAGCCTGAAGCGTCCATCGACACGATGGAATCGCGGCACTAGGCTCGGTTCATGGCCTTTTTCCAAACGCCGCCGGAGTTGCCCCATCCCTATCAAAAGGACGCGCTACTCCAATCGTATCTGTCGCGTGTGTTACCCGCGGACGCCAAGCGCGAGATCGAACCGACTTTGCTCGAAATGGGAGAGATCGCGGCGCGGTTGTTCACTCGCACGATTGCAGAGCAAGACGATGAACCGAGGCTCGTGCAGTGGGACGCGTGGGGTAATCGGATCGATCGCATCGATCTGTCGCCGATGTGGCGAGATGCATCTCGTATCACCGCAGAACGTGGCGTCGTCGCGACGGCATACGAACGCAAGCACGGCGCGCTCTCTCGCATTCATCAGTTTGCTCTCGTCTACTTGATCGAGCCTGCGTGGCATGTGTATTCGTGTCCGCTCGCGATGACCGACGGAGCGGCTCGCACGCTGATCGCGGCCAAAAACAAGGTCCTCATCGATCGCGCGCTTCCGCGCTTGATGTCGCGCGACCCTGCGACTGCGTGGACGAGCGGACAATGGATGACCGAGCGCACGGGCGGCAGCGACGTCGCCATCTCCGAAACGATCGCCACGCGAGACGGCGACCGCTTCAGGCTTTACGGCACCAAATGGTTCACGAGCGCGACAACATCCGAGATGTCGCTCACTCTTGCCCGGCCTGAAGGCAATTCGCCAGGCGGCAGCGGTCTCGCGCTCTTCTATGTCGAAACACGTGACGACGCGGGCCGCCTCAATGGCATCCAGATTAATCGCCTCAAAGACAAGCTGGGCACGCGCATGGTGCCCACCGCCGAGCTCACTCTGGACGGCGCGATAGCCACACCCGTGATTGGAGATCGAGACGGCATCAAGCACATCACTCCGATGCTCGCGATCACACGCACGTGGAACTCCGTTTGCGCGGCGGCAGGCATGAGGCGCGGCCTGATGCTCGCAACCGACTACGCCAAAAAGCGCATCGCATTTGGTGCGCCCCTCGCAGACAAGCCGCTGCACCTCGAGACCCTTGCGGCCGCAGAAGCCGAGTCGATGGGCGCGTTCTTGATGGCCTTTCGATCAGTGGAGCTTCTTGGCAAAGACGAAGCGAATACGATCGACGATCCCGAGCGCGCGTTGATGCGTTTGCTCATACCGCTCACCAAGCTCGCAACGGGCAAGCAAGCGGTGGCCGTCACCAGTGAGGTGCTCGAGTCGTTCGGAGGCGCGGGCTACATCGAAGACACGGGGCTGCCGCGGCTGCTGCGCGACGCTCAGGTGTTGCCGATTTGGGAGGGGACCACCAATGTTCTCTCACTCGACGTTTTGCGTGTGCTCGCGAAGGGCGGCAGTGTCGAACCGCTCGAGCGTGAGATCCATCGATGCGTGCATAATGCACATGTTTCGCTGCGAGAAACAGCCGAAATTTCGACGCGCGCGATCACTCACGCGCAGCAATGGGCGGCCGCTGCGATG
>JAYVXK010000884.1:0-4257 GCA_043785265.1 Myxococcales bacterium
CGAGTGCGTCATAAGCCAACGACGTGACCGAGTTGCCGATCTCATTGGAGACGAACGCAAACTTGCCAGAGGGATGAAACGCGATGTGTCGCGGACCGGTTCCCGTTTTCAGCGTGACGGACGATCCGCCGGTTAAAAGGCCTGTTTTGTCGTCGTAGGCGAGCACGCCGAGATCATCGAGTCCCAGGTTCGGCGAGACGAGGAAGCGATCGTCCGGCGACGCGATCACTGCATGAGTGAGCGCGCCACTCGCGTAGGTGTGTGACGACACCAGCTTGCCGAGCGAGCCATCCGAGTTGCGCGCCAGCACGCTGACCGACCCACCGTTGTAGTGCGCGACGAGCACATGCGAGCGACTTTGATCGAGTGAGATGAACGCCGGTCCGGAGCCGCCAGAAGGCACACGCCCGAGCGGAGTGAGCGAGGCGTCGGCGCCAATCGCGAACGCGGCAACCTCGGACGAAGCCTCGTAAGAGACATAGAGATCGCGCGCCGCGACGTCGACGACCGCAAACGTCGGACTCGTGCCATTGCCCGTAGAAACAGGCGCGCCGTGAGGGGTCGCCGCACCAGTGCTCGTGTCGAGATCGAACAGGTAGATCGCATTGGCACCACCGCTCAACACGATCATCGTGAGTTTGCTCGTTAGCGAGCTGTCGATGGGCGATGATGAATCGAGCGATGCATCGAGTGATGGATTCGACGCGTCCCCGCTCGATCCGTCGATGAGCGGCGTGGGTGCGGTTTCTGTCGACGAACATCCGAGCGCCAAAGCGCAGACTGCGAACAACTTGTGCACGGCAGAACCATAGGTCGATCGGTCGCGGGGCGCAAAACGCGCTACAATGACGCCTCTTGAGCCTCACACTCGTCCTCTTCGCGCTGACAGCCACTGCCTACTTCGTGGCGTGTGTGTTGTTTGTGGCCTACCTCAGCGGTCGCGTGAAATCGGCTGGCTCACTGAAGTGGGCGGCGCGACTCGTGGGCGCCGGCGCGTTGATGCACACAGCGCACATCATCGTCACGTCGCTCGTGCTCCACATCTGCCCGATTCGGGGCATGCATTTCGCGATGAGTGTGGTGAGCGTGCTCGCGTGCGTCGTCTATCTCGTCATTCGACTGCGCTATCCGATCGACGTGCTCGGTGCGTTCTTCGCGCCAGTCGCATTGACGTTTTTGTTGGCCTCGCAGGTGATCGGAACCACAGACGCGTCGGGTCCTGCAGAAGGAATGAAGAGCGCCATCCTCCCGATCCATGTGACAGTCAACTTGCTCGGAGAAGCCTTGTTCTTGCTGGCTTTCGCGGCTGCCGTTGCATACCTCGTGCAAGAAAATCAGCTGCGCCACAAGAAACTCGGCGGCATCATGCAGCGCCTGCCACCACTCGATGCGCTCGATCGCGCAGAGCACCGCTTCTTGCTCGCGGGCTTTCCGTTGCTCACCATCGGCATCCTGACGGGCACGCTATGGGCGCGGCGCGTGGAGGCTGGGAGCGCAGTCGACGTATGGCGTGCTGCGTTCGGCTACGCCACGTGGGTGCTCTTTGCGGTCGTGTTGCTCTTGCGAGCTGGAGCAGGTTGGCGTGGTCGCCGCGCGGCCTATGGAACCATCGCAGGCTTTGGTTTTGCCGTGGTCGTGCTCGTGATCTATTTGGTGCGTAGTTTGTCGGCACCTCCACACCTCGCGCTGCTCGGAGCATCGTAGGTGATTTTCGTCGTTGGCCTCTCGCATCGCACTGCCCCCGTCGAAGTGCGCGAACGATTGTCCACGAGCACGGATGCTCTGCCAGAGGTGCTCGCACGCCTTGCTGCTCGCGAAGAACTTGCCGAGGTCATGTTCGTGTCCACCTGCAATCGCGTCGAGGTCTATGCCGCGACCGCAGGCGACAAGCCCGAGCAAGATCGCGCAAAAGGCGCGCGCGCCGTCCGCGAAGTCTTGGCTGCACACGCAGGCACGAGCGAGCGAGACTTGGCTGCGGTTTTGTACGAAAAAGAAGGCGAAGACGCCGTTCGACACATCTTTCGAGTCGCCGCGAGTCTCGACTCGATGGTGCTCGGCGAGCCGCAAATCTTGGGGCAGGTGAAGGGCGCTTACGACGCGGCGATGGCAGCGGGCGCGCTCAAGAGTCGACTCAGTCGCTGCGTGCAGCGCGCATTCACAGTCGCCAAACGTGTGCGCACCGAGACAGAAATTGGCTCGGGGACCGTGAGCATCTCGAGCGTCGCGGTCGACTTGGCCAAGCGTGTGTTTGGCGATCTGAGCCACTCGACCGTCCTCTTGATGGGCGCGGGAGAAATGGCCGAGGCCGCGGCAAAGAGTCTGGGCAAAGGCGCGCGCGCGATCCGCGTGTGCAATCGCAACCTCGATCGCGCCCAAAAACTGGCCGATTCGGTGAATGGCGTCGCAGCGAAGTGGGAGGCGCTCGAGGTAGAGTTGGCCACTGCAGACGTCGTCGTGACGAGCACGTCTGCTCGCGCGTTCGTGATCACACCCGAGATCGTCAAGCGTGTGATGAAGGTGCGACGCGGCAAGACTCTCTTGTTCGTGGACATCGCCGTGCCGCGCAATGTCGATCCCGAGGTGCACGGTCACGACAACGTGTACGTGTTCGACATCGACGACCTCGAGCAGCAGGTCGCGCTGGGGATGGAGTCGCGAAAGGCGGAAGCACAAGCCGCAGAACGCATCGTCGCTCAAGAGCTCGAGCAGTTCGGCGCGCACGCACGGGGTCAAAGCGCGCAACCGGTCATCGTCGCGCTGCGAGCGAAGACACGCGGAACTCTGATGTCAGAACTCGAACGCACCCTAGGCGCTCGGTTGAAACATCTGTCCGAAGGGGATCGTGCTTCTCTCGTGCAGATGATGGAAAGCGCTACAAACAAGCTACTTCACGCACCGACGACGCGGCTGCGCGAAGCCGCCGCGAAGGGCGATGCTGATTTGATCGCGCTCCTCGCAGAGTCGTTCGACTTGCCAGAAGCGCCGAGCGCAGAAGAACCGGCAGCCGACGAGCCGCCTGACGAACGCGTCGCTCACTGATCGCGGGTCACGCGGCAAGAGCCTCGGCTACCTCGCGCGCGAGAGCGGAGTGATGCGCGCCAGGCGAAAAATAAGGAGTGAGCGGTACGTGCTCGCCACTCGTGAGGACAACTCGCACGCGGTGCCGCGCGACCTCCGCATTCTCGACGTCCACGGTCTTCACGGTCGCGAGTTCGAAGCGTCGCGTTGCGCCGATCCAACCGCGGGGGGACACGAGCAGCATGCGCGCCGTGCGATCGATCGTGATGGCATAGGCGACCCGCCGCGTGACGACGACATACGCCGCGAGCAGCAGAAAAAAGCCGATTCCAGCGCGCACTGGTGAATCCGGTCCGCGAGAAATTTGCAGGCGCGGATCGGCCCGCTCGCTCGCGAATGCCTCGAGTGCGTCTGCGCCGGCTTCGTCCCACATCTCGATCGAACGAGTACCAAATTGTGCTTCGGGATCTTTGTTCTTGGCGTCGGTGACGAAGCCCACTTCTACGCGCGTGCGATACGCGAGCGAGTGAATGCCGTCGATCGTGCGCTCTTGGATCATGCCAATCGCATTTTCGGTCTCCACGATGCAACGACCTTGGCCTCGCAGCGGCCAATCGCATCGCACGGTGTTTCGCCGCGCGACCGTCAGTGCGAGCGTGATGATCGCCACCACGACGGCGACATCGAGCAACCACGCCAAGCACCCACGTGGCGAGGGAACGTAAGTGAACGTCTCCCGCCGTTTGCGGGCGCGCGCCGTGTCGGACTCGGCCGTGCGATACGCCATCGGGTTACTCATAGCGCATCCTTGCCGTCATCCGAGCGCGGAGAGCAACCGCTCGCGGCGCTCACGAAACAGCCGCTCCGCGCCGCTTCGACTCCAACGATGCATGAGCACGCTGACACCTGCCATGACCATCATGCCTGGCAAGAGCCAAGCGTGCGCCACACGTGCGATCAACACATAAGCACCGCTCATCACCGAGCCTCCTGCGATCGACACGAGCAAGCCCACCAGCACCAGACCGATTGGGGTCGAGTTTGCACGCACGTCTTTGCGCGGAGTCATGCGGGGCATCGTCACGCTCGTTCGACGACCCACCGCGTTCTGCATGAAGACGATCGCGCAAAACAACGCAAGACCCGCGCACAGATCGATGAACGCGGCATGTTGCAGCCCTCCGAGCAATGCAGTGAGGATCGCGGCGGCGATCGCTTGATAGAGAAAAAGTCCCCACG
>JAYVXK010000885.1:0-4256 GCA_043785265.1 Myxococcales bacterium
CCTGGCGGCAACATGCCAATGTTGGTGAACAGGTCGTCATTGGCAACTCCGATCACCATCCCATCGCCCACGAAACAAATGGCGGCGAACGACTTGGTCTCGTCGATCCACACGAGCGTGTTCTGGTCTTGTTTTTTGGGGTCTTGCGCGTCGCACTCCATGTGCAGCGCGTCTGCTTCGGCCACTTTGCCAGAATATTTTTTGGTCGACGGAACGAGCTCTTCGGATGCTTCGTCGTAGGTGTTGCCGGTGACGACTGTGGCGGTGACTGTCGTGCTCGTCGTCGTCTCGTAGCGCGCCAAAAGGTCTTTTGGCCAGGTGCCTGGGTTGCTCGTGATGATCAACGTGCCGCCTGCGCGCGTCCACTCCATCAAGTGCTTGCTCGTGCTCTCGTCGACTTTGGTGCGCTCGAAGTCGACCATGACAGCCGGCACGTCTTCGGCATCTTCAGTAGGGATGGGCAGATTCGCAAGCGAACCGTGCAGAGGGCCTGCATCGATGAGTTGTCGGTTGAGCAGGTCGATAAGCACATCGTAGCCTGCGGGATCATTCGCGAGACTTCGCTTCACGCTGTCGCCACCGCAACCGACTAAAAATAGGGCGATCATGAGCGCTGTCATCGCGGCGCGCACCAGTCGCACCGCGCGTTCTGCTGCGCGACTCGACGCATCGGCGCTCGCGATCACGCCACCAAACTTCACGCGATCTACTTCGCGAACGATGTCTCCGAGGGGAGCCTTCGCGTACGGATCCTTGCAAGCGCGCACGTATTCACCGTAGGTGCGATCCTTGGCGATGCGCAGGGCGCCGCGTATATCGAGAGCGCGCAGAGACGCCTCGAGATAGGTGAAGAGCGCGCCTTCATAGTTGCCCGCATTCGCGAACTCGGCGGCGCGACGCAAGAGCAACTCCGCATCGGTGATCGGAGGGGCAGCGGCTGCATCAGGAGGCGCGTTCGCGAGCAACTTCGGCTCTGCAGGTTTGGCGTCTGCGAGTCGTTGGTCTTCGCGCGCGCGTCTGAAGGCTTGCGCCACCAAAACGATGGCGACGATGACAATCGCGGCAATCATCACCCACAAAAGAACGTGAGCAAGCTGCGCGAGCACACGCGAAAAGTCGCTTTTGTCAGGCTCTGGTTCGTGGTGTGCGGAGCGTTCGGTGTGAGTCGTCTCCGCGCATGCTTTCTTGAAGCCGTCGCATCCTTCGGTTTGACCCGACAGTGGACAGAGGCGATCGCCGTCGTCAGAGAGCTTCGATGGATGCGTGCAGAAGCCAGCTTGCTGACCTTGTTGCGTGTAGCCGTGCGCATCTTTGCCTGCGCGATCGACGTCGAGGTCGGCGCGAGCGAGCGGCGCGAAGAGCAGCATGAAGAGAGCACTGACGATGCAGGCGACGACGCGCGTCATGCTGCCCTCTTCGAGAGTGGCGCGGTTTCTTCGTCGGTCTTCTCGCGCGTCGCGAGCGCAAAGAAGCGCGTTTGAATGTCCCAGCCTTCGGCTCGCGTACGCAGGTTGATGTACGCCATGAAGCGAGCGGTCGCGCGATAGGGCACGAAGAGCCAGAAACCCGCGAGCGCGAGCCAACTACCGCCGACATCGAACAAGTGCGCCGGACCCTGTATTTGAAGGAGATCCTCAAGGAGCGAACGACCGGCGTACTCGCCAATCAGGACGAATGCGATCTCGAGCATCAAGAGCAGCACGAGCGTGAGAAGTCCCTCGCCGAGACTGCCCGAGACCAAACGATTGGCGCGCGTGACGGCTCCTCCGGTGGTCATTCGTTCGAGCAACACTGCTTCTGTTGCAAAGAGGACGACCGAGCCAGCCCAGATCGCGACCACTCCAAACACGCACGCGCCAAGGGCGACGAGCAACACTTGCACGAAACGGACGGCCAACATTTTTGGGATCGAACGCAGACCGTCTTTCATCACCATGCTAAGCGGCACGCGATCCTCGAAGACCAGCCGCGACGCGAGCAACGTGAAGGGCGCTTGCACGAAGAAGCCAGCCACGACAGCGACGACCCACGCGAGGCCCCAGTCGACGGTGATGCCGATCAGGCATGTGATCGCGAACCAAGGCAAAATCACAGCGCAAAAGAGGAGCGCGTACTTCTTGGCGTGAGCTGCGATGAAGCGCACGGACAGATCGAGGACGTCGACCAGCGGTCGATCACGAAGCTCGAGGTGCGTCCTCACGGCGACTCTCGCGGCACTCGTGCGTGCGGCAACGGCGCGAGTTTTGGTCCGGACGGAGGCTTCGGTTTGCCGCGGCCTGCGAAGCCGAGATAGCTGAGCACGAGCAACATCATGACGAGACCGAACACGCGTTTGATGTTGGAAGGGACACTCGATCCAGACCAGAACGCCTCGAGCGTCGCCGCGATGAGCAACATCACTGCCGCTCCCGCCACGATGACGACGACGTCTTTGGCTGTATCTTGCAACGATTGCAGCCTTGTTTTTTGCCCTGGCGCGACGATCGACCAACCCATGCTCATGCCCGCAGCGCCTGACAACACGATGGCGCCGAGTTCGAACGAGCTGTGACCGACGACGAACGTCAGAATGTTGTCGCCGGCGCCTTGAGTCGTGACGTAGCCCATGACCGCACCGATCGTGAGACCGTTCTCGAAGAGGTAAAACGCAGAACCAAGACCACCAAAAATGCCGAGCGCAAAGCAGCGCAAGGCGATGCCCACGTTGTTGTTCACATAGAAGCCCGCCATCATCGCGCCTTCGCCACCTTGGCGACCCTCCGAGAAGCCTTTTGCGTAGGCCTCGGTCAGCGGGCGCAACATGGACTCGGGCGCGACCTTGAACGCGAACTCTGGATCGCGAAGCGTGGCGATCAGACCAAAAGCGAACGGCACGAAGAACAACAGGAACGCGAGCATCACGGCGACTTTGCGCCGGCGTACAGCTTGGGGAAAAGCAACGAACGCATCGCGTACGCGAGAGCCTGTGCTGCGCGGAGCCGTGTAGATCGCAGTGTGTGATTGCGCCGTGAGTGTTTGCAGATAGTCGCAAAGCGGCGCTGAATATCGGCTCGCTTGTGCGCGAGCGAGATCAGCGCAAATATCGCGATAGAGGGGTGAAAGGCGTCCGAGATCATCGGGCGCGAGTTTGCGTAGACCGCGCTCGGTCGCCACGCGGACGAGATTGCCGAGTGTCGTCCAGTCGTCCTGCCGGCTGCGGACGAACGCGGCCTCGGTCACGCGCGAGGCTACCGCCATGATTGTGGACTCCGTGAAGAAGGCGGCGCTTCGCCACGACCCTCATTGAGGGCGCGATCGTAGAGCAACGCGAGAGTGCGCGTCGCATCCGGCAGACGAAACCCAAAGCGACGAGCGAGAGGCTCCACGATCATGTTGGCAAGTTCGTCTTCGCGCGCCGGACCCAGTGTGCCTTTGCGTCGCAGAAACAACTCGAGCGCTGAGCGTTCTTCCGCGTCGAGCAACACTTCGTTTGGCAGCACGGCGATCTCATCGGGGCGTGGTGGTGGCCAAATCCGCGCGACACCTCCATGACCGACACGTGGGACGACGATCACCATGGTGCCTGCGACGAGATCTCCGAGACGCTGAAAGCGCGGCGAAATCGTCATCGTCACGACGCCAACCACGTAGCCGAAAGGCAAGGCGTCTGCTGCGCGGAGAAGGTTGCGCAGGATGGCTGCGGTCACACTGATGGGTCTGCCGGTCTTGGTGACCACACGAAGACCCGCCGCCATTTTTCCAGGAGTGCGTCCCTTGATCGCCTCCCAAGCTGCAAAATACACCCATTGAGCAGCGAACAAAACGACCAGTAAAAAGCCTAATCCAAGGCCCATGGTCTCTTCGACCGCTCCACCAAAGCCACCCGCACCGGCCGCAGCAAGAATGACGATGATGGCGAGGATGAAGACCGTTCCATAGCAAACGAGCAGGTCGACCAAGTACGCGAGAGAGCGGCGCGCGGGGCCTGCGACGCGATGACGAAAGACGATGTGCTCTGGCGTCTCGATCGCGACGTCAGTGTCGAGCGGAGGGGCTTCGTCAGGAGTCATCGTCAAAAGGACTATAGCGCCAGACTCAGTCCATCGGCACCACCAAGCTCCCCGTGCGCGCGCACAGTCGCTTGCCCTGCCACTTCTTGCAGTAAGACGTTGGCGGCTGACATTCATTGTCGCCTTTGCAGACTCTGTGGCACTGGCCTTCAGCCTCGAGCCAGCCAGCCGAGCAGCCGCCCGACACCAAGTCGGCTTCGCCGATCG
>JAYVXK010000886.1:0-4253 GCA_043785265.1 Myxococcales bacterium
TTTTCCTCGACGTCCAGCTGCTCTTTGATGATGCGCTTGACCTCGGTGGGAATGTCGTGAGCCATGGTTCCTCGTAACGGTGAAAAGTGGGACCGAACATGGTCGGACCCCAGAAACGGGGCGAGTGATACTCGAAGCGGGCGTGGATTGGAAACGCCAATCGTTCTGCGGCGAGTCGATCTTGAGCCGGTCGCCCCAAACGAAGGGTTTATACGTACATTCCGCCGTTCACGCGGAGAACTTGCCCCGTGACGTATGCGGCTTCGTCACTGGCGAGATACACGCATGCCGCCGCAATGTCGCGTGCGCTGCCGATGCGGCCGAGCGGGATGACCTTGAGCACGCCCTCTCTGGCTTGTTCGTTCATCGAGCCCGTCATGTCCGTCTCGATGAAGCCCGGGGCGACCACGTTGACCGTGATGTTGCGGGACGCGTATTCGCGCGCGATCGACTTCGCAGCACCGATGACAGCAGCTTTGGTAGCGGCGTACGCGGTCTGACCTGCGTTGCCCATCTCAGCGACGACACTCGACATGAAGATGATCCGGCCTGTTTTTGCTCGCATCATGCTCTTGCTCGCGATGCGCGCGCATTGAATGGCTCCGCGCACGTTCGTGTTCCAGAGCTTGTCCATGTCCTCGTCTTTGAGTCGCAGGAGCAGTCCGTCGATCGCGATGCCGGCGTTGGCGATGAGCACATCGAGCTTGCCGTGCTTCTTGATGATCGCTTCCATCGCGAGCTCGGTGGCCGCCGTGTCTGCGACGTCGAACGCAACGACCTCGGCTTTTCCGCCCTTTTGCGTGATGGCTTCGGCGCACTCGCGCGCAGCCTGCTCCCCTTTGACGTAGTTGATGATCACGGTCGCGCCGCTCTCCGCGAGCGCCTCGCAACATGCGCGACCAATGCCGCGTGAACCGCCAGTGACCAGGGCTACTTTTCCGTCGAGTCGAAACATGCTGGTGATCTACCAGTTTCGGGCCGCACTCTCACTACGTTCGAGCCATGGGGCTGGGGGCTACCATTTCGGTCCTTGGTTGCCTGCTCTATGCTCGGCGAAATGACGCATCGAAGCACGCCGCCGTCCAAGCATCCTTCCAAGGGATTGACGAAAGACTCGAAACCGCCGACGAGCGCGCGCCCGAGCCGTCTCACTGTGCCCGTGCAGTCCGACTGGCTCGAAGCGATCGAAGGGCCGACTGTCCATCACCCGAAGGATCGTAAGCGACCTCCGCGTCTGCCCGGCTCGGGGCTGACGGTGCCGCCGATGCCTGTCCATGGAGCTCCTCCGCAGATCGACACGATGGAGGTCGACATGGGATGGGTGGAGCTCGTGGACACGCAAAAACCGTTGGGTCCAACGTTTTCGAAGCGACCTTCCAAGGCACCATCGCTGACCCCGCAGAAGGCGCTGTCCGTACGCGCCGACGCAAACCTCGCGGAGGCCTCTGTCGCCCAGAAAGCTGTCAGATTGGAGCACCACATCGCGGCGATTCGCGCGTTGTTGCCGGGCCTCTTTGCACCCACGACCGACCCACACGAAATGGCAACGTTGCTGTCGATCGCCGCTTCGGTTTCGTCTCTCGCCGCAGACGTCTCAGACAGCGTGGCGACGCTCGTCAGCAAGAAGAAAAAGAAAGCCCCCGCCACCCGAAAGCGCAAGACGTAGTTCGAACTACGCGTTTCAGGCGACGTTTGCGAACGCAGTCACTTGGTCGAGCGCTGCAAGATCACACACGCTGAGCACTTTGATCTCTTTTGCGATGCGGCGTGTGAGCCCCGCGAGCACCTTTCCAGGGCCAATTTCAAGCGCATGCGTGACACCGTCGCGGTGCATGAGCGCGATGGTCTCTTCCCAACGAACGGGTCCGTCGACTTGTCGCACGAGGAGACTTTTGACACGCGACGGATCCAGATTGGGCTTGGCGTCCACATTGGCGACGATCGGAAATGCAGGCGCGCGCACTTCGACCTTGGCGAGTTCGCTCTCGACCACACGCGCTGCCGGAGCCATGAGCGCGCAATGAAACGGAGCGCTGACCTTCAGCGGGATGGCTTTGCCTTTGGCGGCGGCGACGAGCTCACTGGCGCGCGCGACCGCTCCTGCATGACCCGCGATCACGATCTGACCAGGCGCGTTGAAGTTCGCAGGCGACACGACTTCGTCCCCCGATGCTGCGCGACAAATCTCTTCGACCTTGTTCGCATCGAGTCCCATGATGGCCGCCATTGCACCCACTCCCGCGGGCACGGCCTCTTGCATCGCCTTTCCACGCGCGCGCACCAAACGCACCGCATCGGCTAAATTCAGGGAGTTTGACGCAACGAGCGCCGAGTACTCTCCCAGCGAATGTCCCGCTGCAAAAGTCGGAACCGCCAGATGGGGCACACGCTCTCGGATCGCGGCAAGCACCGCGAGACTCACCGTGACGATCGCAGGCTGCGTGTTCGCGGTCAGTGTGAGCGCCTCTTCTGGACCTTCGAGGATTACTTTGGACAGTGACTCGCCAAGCGCCGCATCAGACTCCGCAACGACCGCACGAGCGGCCTTCGACGCATCGAGGATGTCTTTCCCCATGCCGACGGATTGCGATCCTTGCCCAGGAAAGAGCCACGCGAATTTCGCCATGGCAGCGCGTCTATCAGAGGCGCATGTGCGCGCCAAGCGCAGTCAACCCGCGTCCTTCGAAATCTGCACGCAGTCCAAGCACACGTTCGCAGTGGGGTTGATGCTGTAGCAGACACGCAAATTGGTTCCGCGCGGCGAGAAGGTTTCGCTCACGCCCTGAGCGGATATCGACGTCGAGTGGCACGTGTCGATCTTGTGATCGTCGCGATAACAACCACCGTTCTTGTTCGTGAAGTTGACCTCGAAGCTCCCTTTGCCAGTCGCGCAAAGCCAACGCGCACACGCAAAACAGCCACTTTCGGACGTCTGCGGCAATTCACTCGAGCTGATGGGTTGGTCGCCCGAGGTGGGTGGTGGGTCGGTGCCCACTCGAGCGCTGGTAGTGCCAGGTCCTCCGCTGCACGCGAGAGTGATCGCGAGAGCCAAACCCATGCAAGCGGCGGCAAGCTGGCGCATCAGAAATAATATAGCGCGGCAACGTTGTTTCTGAAAATCGCCCAGGGAGAGTCTTGCAGACTGGTGCCAAAGGCTGGCGTCGTGATCGACTGCGATGCGGTGCCGTCGCTCAGAGAACCTTTGACGCCCGTGTAGAGGAAACCAAGACCGATCGTCGCTTGCAGGGAGAGCTGTGGCACTCCCATGAATCCGAAGTGCACTTCACCACCGATGCGCGCGCCAATGTCGAAGCGCACACCATTGAGATTGATGTCAGGTTGCGCGGGCTGTCCTGCGGGAACGACCTGCTTCACCGTGGATGTCGCATATCCGAAGTTCACCTCGGGAATCACCTCGAACGTGAAGTGCTTCGAATAGGCCAGCGCGAGCGGCACGCCTGCATGGACGCCGAACCCAGTCACTGAAGGTTTGTCGATCGTCGTGGTAGCCGCAGGCTGTCCGGGCGGAGTTGCGACTGTCGTCGACGATCCGCCTGCGTAGGCGAAACCGAGACCCACATCGATGCCAAGCAGATTGGAAATCCAGTAGCGCACGCCGATGAATGGCGCAGTGACGTCGCCTTGAGTGATCGTAAGGGCACCACCTCCGCCTGCGTTCGCAAACGCGATGGGGATCTGCGACGCACCCAAGTATCCAACAGCAAAGTGGTGAACCATCGCTTCGTGGTCCGACACCTCTTCGACGTGCGCAGCCGCGGGAGTCGCAGGCGGCGGGGGTGCCGGTGGCGGCGGCGGTGCCTCTTGTGCAAGCGCCGAAGCCGAGAAGAAAAGACCAGTCGCGACGAAGGGAAGGACCACAAGCTTCATGCGATCGGCATATCGCCGCGCAAATCAGCTGGCCAACTTTGCTACATACGAACGAGCGCCGCGCCCCACGAAACCCCCGCCCCGAGCGCGCACATCAAGACCACGTCGCGCGGCTTGATCTTGCCGGATCGCAGGCTCTCGTCGAGCAAGATGGGGATCGACGCGCTCGACGTGTTGCCCACGCGTTCGATGTTGGAGAGCACTTTTTCTTTTGGATACTTCGCGCGATCGGTGACCTGATCGATGATGCGCAGGTTGGCCTGGTGAGGCACGACCCAGTCGACTTGATCGTTGGTCATGCCCGCCGCATCGACTGCGGCCTGACTTGCAGAATACAAGTTTTTCACGGCGGCCCGGAAGATCTC
>JAYVXK010000887.1:0-13368 GCA_043785265.1 Myxococcales bacterium
GTCGTGAGACACCAAGAGAATCGCGCCGCGATAACCGACGAGAAAACTCTCGAGCCACGCGATGGTGTCGAGGTCGAGGTGGTTGGTGGGCTCGTCGAGGAGCAAGAGGGTTGGTTTTTGCGCGAGCAACACGCCCAAGCTGAGCCGGCCGCGTTCGCCTCCCGACAAAGACGCCACGGGCCGATCGAGATCCTTTTGCGCAAACCCCAGACGCTGAGCGAGCATCGAGACCTCGCGCTCGAGTTCGTCGCCGCGCGCGAGGTGATAGCGATCCGTCACTCGCACGAGATGAGCAAGCGCCTCTGCGTCACCACTGGCTGCGTCGTGCTGCGCGCGCGACAACTCTTCGCGAACCGCGAGCACGTCTCCAAAGCTCGAGAGAAACGCCTCGAGCACAGTGCCTTGCGCCACGATCTCGTGCGACTGCCGGTAATAGCCGACACTCGTCTCCTTCTTGATGACCACCGTGCCTTGATCAGGCTCGATGGGGTCGTCGTCCGGCTGAGCTCCACGCACCGCGCTCATGATGAGCCGCAACAGCGTGGACTTGCCGGCGCCGTTTGGTGCAACCAACGCAGCGCGTTCGCCAACGGCAAGACTGAAGGTGAGGTTCTCGAAGAGGATGTCGCCCGCGTACCCGAAACGCAGATCGGCGACTTGAAGCACAGTCATGGCGCGGCGGTTTCTTAGCACAATGCTGCGAGTCGCCGAGTATGCTCGCCGCATGACAACGGGCGTCTCCGGCAAGGTCCACATTCAATGAGAGCTCTCCACGCGGCTATTTTTGGCCTGATTCTGTGCGCATCGTGCAAGAAGATCGGCGACGTGCGCACGGTCGATGTCGCTGGTGACGCGCAGGGCACGCCTTCGATTCCGGCGAACGTGACACTGACGATGAGCGCAGGCGAGTTGCACGTCACACCGGGTGGCGCGCACACGGTCGGTGGGAGTGTTCGATCGAACGTCAAAGACCTCGATCCAAAGATCGACGCCGTCGCGGATCACGTGCGCATCACGCAAGGCGCGCCCAACTCGGACGCCGTGCAATTCGGCACAGACTTGGTGGCGGACTGGCGCCTCACGCTCGGCCCGTCTCCGATCCAACTCAATGTCGATGCAGCGGCGGCAAAGACCCAGCTCGAACTCGGCGGGCTTGCGATCAAAAGCGTGCACGTGAAGACCACGACCGGCGCCGTGGACATGGCGTTCTCACTGCCAAACCCGATGGCATCCGACGACATCGACATCGATTCAGGTGCAGGCGCGATCACAGTCACGGGCGCCGGAGCGTTCGGCGCGTCGAAGATTCATCTTCACACGGGAATGGGAGCGATCACATTGGACCTTGGAAACAAGGTCGATCGTGAGGTGGAGCTCACTGTCGAAGCCACCGCTGGCGGGGTGACGATCAAAGTGCCCGCGAACACCACTGCGCGCGCAGTCGCTACGCAAGCGGGTCATGAGATCGTCGCAGCAGGTTGGACCAAAGAGGGCGACACGCTCTCTCTCGGTGGACCCACACCCAATCCCAAAGTGACGATCAAAGCAACCGGCGCCGGAACGATCACACTCGTCGCCGTTCCCTGAGTTACTTCACCGCCTGAAGGAGCAGCGACACGGTCTGGTCGAATGCCACGTGCTCCGTGGGTGACTGGCGGAGCAGTTGTTCGATCTTGCTCATCTTCGCGATCGCTTCGTCGAGTTCTTTGTCGCTGCCTTTGGCGTACGCGCCCATCGTGACGAGATCGCGCTTCTGCTCATAGACGGCGAGCAGAGACCGGAGGTGGCGCGCGGCGTCTTTGTGCTCTCTCGAGACGATCGTGTCCATGACGCGCGACAACGAAACCGTCACGTCTACCGCTGGATATCTCCCCCGCGCAGCGACCGCTCGATCCAGCACCACGTGGCCGTCGAGCACGCCGCGCACTTCGTCTGCGATCGGTTCGTCCATGTCGCCACCTTCGACGAGCACAGTGTAGATGGCCGTGATCGAGCCGCGTTCGCCTTGACCGGAGCGCTCGAGCAATCGCGGGAGCATCGCGAACACGCTCGGGGGATAGCCGCGGCGAGCAGGGGGTTCGCCTGCAGCGAGTCCGACTTCGCGCTGAGCACGAGCAAAGCGCGTGATCGAGTCCACGAGCAGCATCACTCTCTTTCCTTGGTCTCTGAAGTACTCGGCATACGCTGTCGCGACTTGCGCTGCGCGAAGACGTTCGAGTGCCGCGACGTCACTCGTGGCCACGACCACTACGCTGCGTGCGCGCCCTTCTTCACCCAGTGCGTGCTCCAAAAACTCTTGCACCTCGCGGCCGCGCTCACCCACCAGAGCGACGACGACGACATCTGCTTGCACGCCTCGCGCGACGGCACCTAGCATCGTGCTCTTGCCGACTCCCGAACCCGCGAACAAGCCAATGCGCTGACCTTCCCCCAGAGTAAGCAATCCGTCGAGCACACGAACACCCGTAGAAATAGCCCGATCGACAGGTCGGCGGGTGAGTGCGTCGGGTGGATTGCGATCAACCGGGACAGCCTCACCGCGATCCAGCGGAGGCTTTCCGTCCATTGGCTGACCGAGTCCATCCATCACGCGACCCAAGAGCGCGTCGCTCGCGAGCACAGTGAACGGACCGCCGGTCGCTTCGACCACGTCGTCGGGACCGACTCCCGCGAGAGACCCCAGCGGCATCGCGATCGCTTCGCCTTGATCGAATCCGACGACCTCGCACACCAGCGGCTCACCGCGACGCTGGACATGGACGACATCACCGACGCGCACACCAGGCATCGAGAAGCGCATGGACAAGCCGGTCACCCCAAGCACGCGACCCGTGGGTCTCAGAGTTGGCGTCGCAGCGAGCTTTTGCCTCAGCGCATCGAAGTCCACGCGATCAACGTACCCGACATCTCGAGCATGACGCGAAGGGATCGAATCCAAGGTGCCGCCGTAGGATGTGTTCACAGTCCATGCGCGCGTTGCCCATCGCCAAACCTTGTACCGAGTCGTTCGACGCCATGGCTCAGGGTGCGAGCGCGCGGAGTCGCTCGTGCGATCGGTGCCACAAGCAAGTGCACGATCTGTCCGCTGGCACAGAGCGAGAGGCGCAGGCACTGCTCGACAATCAGGCTAAAAACAGCACGATTTGCGTGCGCTACGCCCTGAGCAGCCAGGGCCAACTGCGGTTCGCTCTGGCGGCCGCCGCGGCCATCTCAGTCGCCGCGTGTTCGGCAGCGGATCAAGGCAGCCAGAGTTTGCAGATTGGGCCGCTCACTTCGAAGCCAGCGGCTGTCCTTGTCGATGCAGGGTTCGACGACACCTACATGCTTGGAGAGATCTACATGCCCGAGCCAACGGTCGCGCCCCACTGCAACGCCGGCAGACCCCCGCACAAGTAAACTACTTGGCGGCTGTGCGTTTGCTGCGCGGCTCGGCGCTCAACTCTTTGTCGAGTTCGGTGAGTAACTCTTTGGCGCGCGCGGAGAGATGCGTGGGGACGTCGACCTTGATCTCGACCACCAGCGATCCGCGACCGCGACCGTCCAAACGTGGAACACCCTTGTTTTTGAGGGTGATCACATGACTGGGCTGAGTGCCCGGTGGGATGGTGACTGCGATCTTTGCGTCTTCGGCTTTGGGTTCGAGTCCGTGCACTTCGATCTGAGCACCCAGTGCGGCTTGCGCCATCGTCACGTGTGCGCGGGTGACGAGGTCAGCGCCATCGCGTTCGAAACGCGGGTCTTCTTCGAGATCGATTTCGACGTAGAGATCGCCCGAGCCTTTGGGTCCCGGCATGCCGTGATTGGGGACGCGCAATCGTTGACCTGCGTCGATACCAGGAGGAAACGTCACCGTGACGCGCTTGGTCTTGTTGACCACGCCACCACCTGCGCACGACTTGCAGGGCGACTTGACGAACACGCCGCGGCCCTGACAACGGGCACAAGGAGCTGTGAACATGACGAACCCGCGAGCACTCGTGACTTGACCCGTGCCTCTGCACGGACCGCATGCTTCGGGTTTGGTGCCTGCTGTGGCTCCCGTGCCTTGGCAGTCGTCGCATGCACCTGGAGCTTGCACGACAACATCCTTTTTGCAGCCAAAAGCAGCCTCGGAGAGCGTCAGGCGCTGTTGGACGCGCAGGTCTGAACCGCGTCCGCGACCTCGTCCGCCTGCGAAGCCAAAGCCACCCGAGAACATCTCCGAGAAGAGGTCCTGCATTTGCGAGAACATGTCGCCGATGCCCGAGCCGCTCGCGCCGCCTCCGCCGCCTTCGAGTCCCGCGTGACCGAACTGATCATAGACCTGACGCTTCTGCGCGTCCGACAGCACTTGATAGGCTTCGTTGACGACCTTCAGGTTGCTCTCGGCGTTTGGGTCGTCCGGATTGCGGTCCGGGTGATGACGAAGCGCCTCACGCTTGTAGGCCTTTCGGAGTTCATCCGCGGGAGCGCCCCGCTCGACCCCGAGCACTTCGTAATAACAACGCTTCTCGCTCATGACGGCTTCGCAAGAACCATGGCGGCTTCAAGGTAAGTCGGGGTCATATTGTGTCAACGCCGCGCTTGTAGCTCAGCGCCTAGCTGATCGAGAAGCACAGACTGACGTTCGAGCTCGGTGCGCGCGTGAGAGAGCGCCTCCCCCGACTCCGCCGCTACACGCGCTGCGTGCTCCTGGGTCAGGGCTTGTCGCAAGGCATCGATCTCAGATTCCAAGGCTGTTTTTGGCCCTTGTTTTGGCATTTGCAGAAGGCGGCTCTCCAGTTCGGCGATGCGCCATCCGCGTGCTTCTAGGTCGCTCTCGCGACGCGCTGCCGCAAGTGCGGCGGCATCGAGTTTCTTTCGAAGCTCCGCCGCTTCGTCGACAAGGCGGCTGCCCAGACCCGTATCGGCCTCTTCGAGCTGCGCCACCATTTCTCGTGCAGCACGCTCACGTGCGCGCGCGTCATGCTCGAGCAGGGCCACGGTCGCTGCGCGCTCGCGCAGTCGCTCCTCCATCGCGTGAATCTCGGCTGCGTGCGCGTCGTGGAGCTGCGCGAGAGCATCTTCGATCTCGCCGGGCGGTACAGACGGTGGCGGCAAACTGCGCATCGCATCGATCTCGGCGAGCAGGACGAGGGCGTCTTCTGATTTCCTTTGAAGAGATTCTTCGGCACGCACGAGCCGTTCGCTCAAGACCTCGACGGCGGCCTCGGCGATCTGCAGACTGGTTTCGAGAATCGCGACTCGCTCACGAACGCCAATGGCATCCTCGGCGTGCGAAGCTGCCCGCTCAGCCGCCGCTCGCGCTGCTTTTTCAGCCGTCAACATGTCGCTGAGTTTGTGAAGATCGCGTTCGAGGTCCTGCCTCCGCGCACGCTCTTCTTCGAGCTGGGTGCCTTGCAGGTCTGCTTGCAAGCGCGCTTCGGCAAGCGCGGCGGGCTCTTCGGCAATCCTCGTTTGAAAAGAATCTTTGTCGGCGGGAGACTCGACGATCGCATACGGCGCGAGATGCACGGCCTCCTGCGACGCGAGCGCAACGAACGCGAGCGGCTCCCGAGGTTCGTCCATCAGCTGAGTGTCGACGCTGACGTCTACGTCGTCTGCGCGGCCCAACTCGGCGATCGCGACCCCAGAGAATGGCACCTCCGCGAGCATGACGACGCTCGCGAACTGCAAGGCGACCAAGTCATAGAGGCGATAGTAGGCCTCCTGCTCGACGTGTCGCGTTGCGACGAGCAACGCACCTTGAGCTCCAAGCACCCGACGCAATCGCGCCAGCCATACCGTGGCATCGGCAAGCGCGTCGATATCGGCGACGATCGCGAGGTCAAACGCCCCATCGCGCACGTCGAAATCGCCCTCTGGCAGCGCAGAAACGACGACTTGGTGTGCCGCGAGTACATCGCCCGTCGGTCGGGGCTCGAACACATGAACACTGCGCGCCCCCAACCGAACCAACCACTCAGCCACTCCATCCGCCGCCGACCCCAACACCATGACCCGCCGCCCGACAACGAGCGGCTCAGCATAAACAACAAGCGCAGAACCCCAAGACGACATACCCAAACACTACTACCTCAGATCGCGAGTTTCTCAACGCTCCCAAGTCCGCCAACGAGCGCGGCGGTTTTCGCCGAGACCGGTGCGCGGCCAAGGAGGGATGAGGACCGGTACTCCTGTACCGCGACGATTCCCGACGCCGGCCCCGCGCCGGTATCGACGAAAAACGCCGTGCTCGTCCGTTAGTTGGGGACGGCGTTGCCGCATACGCCGGAGACGCCGCCGCCGCCGCAAGTCTCAGGCTGCACGCATGTGCCGCATTGCAGGAGGCCACCGCAACCGTCACCTGCAGGACCGCAGCTAATGCCAAGAGCTTTACAGGTCGTCGGCACACAGGAGTTTGCGTCGGGATAGCCGCATTGGCCGTATTTGCCGCCGCCTCCGCATGTGAATGGCGGAGGGCAGTTGCCGCACTGGAGCAGGTTGCCACAACCATCACCCGCGGGACCGCAGTTGATGTTTTGCGCGAGGCAAGTGACTGGCGTGCAGAGCGGCTTGGGCGGCGGAGGCACGCACGATGCGAGATCCCAAATCATGTACTCGAGCGCCTTCTCTTGAGACGTCATCGGATTGGCGTCGCACTCGGTTGGGAAGTCGAGACCGGCCGTGTTGGAGTTGGTCACGTGGAAGTCGCTGTAAACGACGCGTCCGCACTGGTTGTTCTTTCCCCAGGGCGTGTCGAATGTGTAGTGCAGCGGGAAGTTCGGATTCTGTCCGACCGTGTACATCCAACGCACCGCGGGGGACGTCACGTTGTCGAAGTCGTGCCGCGGCGAGAACAACGCCATCTGTGGCGGCACCTTCTTGGTGAGCGCGCCGACGAGATCGAGCCAGCTCGCGAACGTCTTGCCTTTGACGAACGAAGTGTCGATTTCGGCCGTGGTGGAGTTGAACGATCCTGCGTTGACGTTCCACTTCGCGGTGCCTGAAAATGGGCTGATTTTGTAGAGCCAGGTGTAACTGAAGTGAGTCGCAAACACGCGACCGCCGCTGTCTGCGTAGTCGACGATGTTCTGCTGATCGCCGCCCGGCTTGGCCGCCGCATATCCCCAACAGGGGAACAACACTTGATCGTAATCCTTCAGAATGCTCAGAGTCGATGTGAGGTTCGTCTCCGGAGGCGTGGCGTTGTCGACCTGCGCGCCATTGCCGTTGTAGATCTCGATGCGACCGCCAACACCTGGATTGGTGAACTCGGCAGCGTCGACACCCATCTTGAGGAGCACGCACTCCATCCCGTCGACTGCGCCTGTCGAGATGGCGGTGAGCGGGATGTCACCCTCGGACTTGTTGCGCGGCATGTGGATGTCACCAGCAGCCGTGTTGATGCATGATCCGACGTTGTAGGTCACCTGCCGACGCCAACGACCGAGCTGGATCACGACAGGGATGTTGCTACCGACAGGAACATTGGTGAGCGTGAAAGTGCCGTCGACTGCGGTCGTGGTTTGAACGAGTGGATCACCCGTGACGTCTGCGCCGCACTGACTGCATTGCACGCCTTTGGTGAAAGCCTTGACGGCCGAGTTGGGGACGTAAACGAGAACGCCCGGAACAGGATCGGGAGCACCATATTGCTTGAGAGTGCCCGCAACCACTCGGCCTGTGATGGTCGTGCTACCGCTGTCGCAAGCGACTTGTTGCTTGCAGAGGTTCACGCACGGAACGCTGTTGCCACACACACTTGCTTTGCCATTTCCGCCGCAAATATCGGGCAAAACGCAGCTGCCGCACTGAAGCAACCCACCGCAACCGTCGCCCGCGGGTCCGCAGTTGAAGCCAAGTGCATTGCAGGTCGTTGGATTGCAAATCGGCGCGCCGTCGGGTTGAAATGACTGACTGCCACCACACTTGCTGAAGCCGCCGCCACCACAGAACTCGTTGTTGGAACAAGAACCGCACTGAAGCAGGCCGCCGCAGCCATCCGCGTTCGGACCGCACGTATAGCCGAGTCCCTGACAAGTCTTGGGAACGCACCCCGTGACGCCGCCTTCGACACCGATGATGCCGCCGCCCGTGTCCGCACCTGCTTCATCCCCGATGGGAGTGAACACACTCACGCCGTCGTCCGCTCCGCAGGACACAACGCCGCTCCCCACCAAGGCAGAGCCGACAAGTGCCGCGATCGCAAATCCGATGCTGTGTGCTCTCATGGATAGGAGCCTCCCATGTTCAGAGTAGTTCATAGAATTTCAGTATTCAAGTAAAATTACACCGACGCATTGGCGGGATCACGGGGGGTTTCTTGCGGTGCTGCGCGGCGATTCGTCGGCCCCAACCAAATGCATGCACCTTGCACGCGTCGATCGATCATCGTCTCTGCCCACTCGCGCGTGAGTTGAGCGGCGGCGGCGGTGGATGGCCACGCAGGCTCGAATCGAAACACTCGCTCTTCGGGTTTGCGGCCAGGCTGCGAACGCGCACGCAGCGCGGCCATCTTCGCAGACGCGGGACTGTCCTCATGAACGCGCACCAAAACCTCGGCGCTCGAAACGAACGTTCCAGCTCGACGTTCCCACGCCGCGGCGACTTCAATCCCGAACAAACCGGGAATGGGAGCGCGCGGCATCACGAGCAAACGCAGTTCGTCAGGATGATCCGCGAGCGACGGCAAGCGAGCCCATGGTGTGACCTTCAGGCCATCCTGTGCGGAGAGGCGCGCATGGATTCCACGCAATACGGAGGTCGCTCGAGACGCATCTGGCGTGAGGTCAGCGCGCGTGCCTGTCACGAAGACTGGAATGAGTGCGGGCAAGAGCAACCATGGAAGATCCCACGTACCGCCATGACGAAGTAACCACCACGATGAGAGAGCGGTGACGAGGATCGAAAGCAAGAGCACACGCAGGCCTCGTCCAGTTCGCGCGTCGAGCAGATCGGAGCTGAGTCCTTGTGGCCACCAAATCGTGCGGAGGCTAGAAACAGGGCTCCCAAACACTTCACGCGCACGCAGCGCTACCCATTGGCCTGGGCCGCGCGGCTTTGGACGACCACTCGCTCTCAACACGGACGCGGCCGTCACGAGAGCGATGAGCAAGCCGGCAAGGACGGGGCGCCCAAGGTTGCGTTCGACAACCGCTGCAAAGACGCCAACTGCGATCGCCAGAAATCCGAGCCATCCTGGAAGACCCGAGAGCCTCGCTCCCGAACGAGCGCAAGCGTTCGCGAACACACGACGCTTGATCGCCCACGCTGCGGCAAACCCGAGTGCGATGGCGACGGCGATGAAGGGTCTGCGATCGAATGGCGGCGCGAGTGGCGGCGCTTCCTTCACGACCGGGATGTGCGCGGATATCGCTGCTGGATCGACGCGGATCACCCAATTGACGGCCTCGCCACGAGGAACATGCGGGCGTACCAACTCGAGTTCGTCGCGATCTGCAGTGCGTCGCAGCGTGGCGAGCACACCCGCTTGCCCATCGAGCGCAAGCCTTGGTTCAGTGGCAGCGGCTGGCAAGTCGAACACCAATCGCGCGCCATCGACTCCTTCGTTCAGCGGTGGAGCGACGAACGAAACGCGGCTCAGCGCACCATCGGTCGCGATGCGTCCGAGTCGCAAATCGATGCGGTAAACCAGGTCGAACGTGTAGTCGCCACGTTTGAGCGCGTCTTGAGTGATCGCTTGCGCGAACGCGTCACCGTCGCGTCCAACAGACAACGCATAGGTTCGACCATCGTCCGCTGTGACTTTTCCGTTCGGTTCGAACAAAGCGTCAGGTGGATATCCGGCGAGAGAAAGCGAGCGCATGGATCCAGCGACGACACGCACGGCGAGTCGTTGCTCGACACGTGCCTTAGCGTCGCGGTCGACGACGACGCGAATGTCCGTGCCTGTGAAATGCCACTCGTTGTACGTCGCGCGCGCACGACTCGGCGTAAGCGATGCGATGGCGAGAGCCAGGAGCGCAAGGACGACGGCGCGTCCGCGCCTGAGGTGCGGCGTGGTCAACACCAGGTGGCGCGAGGGCATGTCCTACATCTACTTACCCAGCGAGCGTGGGCCAAACTAATGGCGGCTTCGATTCAAATACGTGGTGGGGTCTTGCCCACGTGCGTCCTCGAGTGCGCGTGAGAGCGGACGAGGCAACGGATCGCGCGGGAAGCTCTTCTCGGACAAGTCTGCCACGCGCCGCGCGAGCTCCAAGATCTCCAAACGAGGCAATTTTCCTGGTCCGCGTACACGTTCGCAAAAGTACGTGCGACAGCCAAAAGGTCGGCTCGCATAGATGCGACAGCGGTTGTCGTCCCCAAGCATCGCGCAACGACGCGACTCCTTGACGAGCGGAAGTCGCCGCTTGTCGTTTCGGTTTTCGCGCCCTGACCCAAGGCGTCGTGCCGCGTGCAGCACCTCGGCTATCTCGATGGTGGTGGGTGTTGGCTCGCGACCCGTAATCGCAAAGTCGCAGCACTCGACCGACCCATCGCACGAGAACGGCTCCAAAAGCGCGTCCACTTTTGTGTAGATTACACGCAATTGCGCGCGTGCGTCGCTCAGCGCCAGAGCGAAGGGAGACTGCTTGCGCACTTCGTGATGTTTACCATTGCTGCGGCTCACGGTGATAAATCGCTCTCGTGAGACGCGCGCTGTTGCTCATGCGGAGGGGGTTTGCCGCGCTGCTCATGCAGCCGACGGTGGTGGGAGCGTTGTATCTGCTTGCACTGACCGCGTGGGCATCTCGAGCGCCCATCGTCGACGTCAATGATCATGCGCTGGGGGCACAAGCGCGAGAAGTCGGCGCCATGGTGGAGTCGCACTTCGCCGACGACATCCGCCGAATTGCAATCGCGATTGGATGCGCAGCGGCGGCAGTCGGTGCATGTTTGGGCCTGTTTTCAGCCGCTCTGGTGAGACTGCGTGATCGTTTGGCGAGGCGCGCTCCGCGGTCGGCGTTCAAACTCGCGAAGGCGACTGCGGGCGTGCTCGTGTTGTTGCACGCGTGGCTCTTCGCGACGGCGATGGCGCGCGCGCCGCAGGCTTACGCCGAGAGTTTCTACGCCCACGGCGGAGTGCGACGCATCGTGCAAGTGACCGTGACAGACGTGCTGGGCCATCGCGCGTGCCTTTGGATTGGCGTCCTCGCCATGGTCCTCTACGTCGTTGGACCTCCGTCACAGTGGCGATCGTATCCAACACGTGTCGCGCGATCATTCCAACGCGCACGCGATCTCCTCCCCGTGCGAACTGCGGCAGTCGCGACGGTCACCCTCGTGGCGATCATCGTGATCGCGCGGTTGCCGAACGCGCACGCGACGCCCGCGCCATCCAAGGGTCAACACCAGAACGTCGTGATCCTGGCAGCAGACTCGTTGCGAGCGGATCGTCTGACGCCAACCACGACGCCGCATCTGTCTGCGTTCGCGAACAGGGGTGCCCGTTTTGATCACGCCTACGTGTCGTTGCCACGAACGTTTCCTTCGTGGGTCACCATCCTCACGGGGCGTCACGCGCATCATCATGGCGTTCGCAGCATGTTTGCGCGCTGGGAAGACCGCGCCAAAGACATGGATGCGCTCCCCTCGCGACTGCGTAAAGAAGGCTACAAAACAGCCGTCGTGAGCGACTACGCCGGAGACATCTTCGGGCGCGTGGACCTCGGCTTCGACACGGTCGACACACCGACCTTCAATTTTCGCGAGCTCATTCGGCAACGCGCGATCGAACGACAGACGCCTCTCTGGCCCGTGCTCGACTCGCGCATCGGGCGTGCCGCCTTCCCCGTCATTCGCGAGTGGAACGAAGCTGCGAACGCAGACCTGCTCGCAGACGACGCCATCGATGCCATCGATCGAATGCAGGACGGCACGTCCGCGCCCGAGGCGCGGAGTGGTCAACACGAGACTGCACCGTTTTTTCTCACGGTGTTTTTCTCTACTGCCCACTTCCCGTATGCAGCGCCCGCCCCTTATTACAGCCGCTTCACCGATCGCTCGTATCGTGGGCGCTTCAAATATCACAAGCCCGTGGGCCTTGGCGGCGACGACACGCCAGACGACGCGGACATCGCTCAAGTGCGCGGCCTCTACGACGGCGCGGTGTCGAGCATCGACGATGCGGCCGAGCGAGTGATTGAACATCTCGAGCGTCGCGGATTGTTGCAAAACACAATCGTCGTCATCACGGCGGACCATGGTGAGACGCTCTTCGACAACGGACACGGACAAGGTCACGGCGACCACCTCTACGGCGACGAGGGCACGCACGTTCCGCTCGTGATCGTGGATCCACGCAAAAACAAGCCTCTGCTCGAGCCTGCGATCACACGCGATGTGGATCTTGCTCCAACGCTCTATGAGCTTCTTCAAGTCACGCCTCCCGCCGATCTCGATGGTCGAAGTCTCGCCCCTGCACTCGAAGGCAAACCCATTGCGCCTGCGTTCGCGTTTGCCGAGACCGAACTCTGGATGGGTGAGGTACCCGCGTTGCCTGACGCCGAGCGCTTGCCCTACCCGCCTCTGTCGCGATTGACCGAAGTGGACGTGACACATGGATACGAGATCGTGCTGCGCAAAGAAGTGACTGCGGTGACGACGGTCGCGCGTCATCGGATGATTCGAGACGATCGCTACAAGCTGCTCTACATCCCCACGCGCGCGCGTCCCGTCTATCGTTTGTACGACACGCAGATCGATCCGGGCGAAACGCGAGACGTCGCCTCGGAGCATCCCGATGTCGTTGCGCGACTCGAAGGCGAGCTCTGGAAGTGGATGCTCGCGGACCACTCGATGATGGAACGAGGCGGATTTCTCGTGCCGCGCGAGATCGAGTCGCGAGGAAATGTTGGTTCGGACGTCATCCGCATCGGGGCTGATGACGAGAGCGGTCCCCGCCCAACCGGAGACGTTCCGTGATCGGCCGCGCGACACCGAAGGTGCTGGCCGGACTCGGTGTGATGGCGTGTGCCTGGATGGCTCTCGTGAGTGGGGGCAGTCGTGATGCACGAGCGCCGTTGCCAGAGCCGACCGATGAGTCTCCGGTGGCGAACAAAACCGGCGCATCCAAAAAGGACGGCACGTCCGCGCCCGAGGCGCGGCGTGGTCAACACCAGACAGGTGAGGGTTCTGAGATCGCGATGCGCCTGGTGGATGCGCTCGGAGACGCGCGGATCACCATGCCGAACCGCGAGCGCGGCCTGTCACTCCTCGGTGCACATTGGCGCAAGATGCGACCCCCGTTCGTTGCGATCGAAGGCGACAACAAAAGACTCGCGACTGCGATCGCGTTGCGAACGAGCGACTCGGAAGTGCAATGGTCGGTGCCCACTGCGAGTGGTGGAACGTGGACCCCCGATGCGCGCATGTGGAACATGAGCGAGGGGAGCTACGATCAAC
>JAYVXK010000888.1:0-4238 GCA_043785265.1 Myxococcales bacterium
ATCGTCATCGACGACAAAGAGCAGTACTCGCGGCTCGTGCGCTTCGTCGAGATGTTCGCGCCCGAGCGCGTGAAGGACATCGAGTTCTATCAAGAAGAGGAACCCATCTTCGACGCGTACGGCATCGAGGACGAAATCGGGCGCGCTCTCTCTCGCAAAGTGCCCCTGCCGAGCGGCGGCTACTTGATCATCGATCAAGCCGAAGCGCTCACTGCGATCGACGTCAATACTGGTCGATTCGTAGGCAAAGGCAGCAAGGACATGGAGGAGACCATCCTCAAGACGAACCTCGAAGCGGTGAACGAGATCGCCTACCAGCTGCGCTTCCGCAACATCGGAGGTTTGATCATCCTCGATCTCATCGACATGGAGCGCGCAGGCAATCGCGAGAAGGTGCGCCGCACACTCGAGGACCTCCTCCAAAAAGACAAAGCCAAGACCACGCTCAATCGCATCAGCGAGCTTGGTCTCATCGAGATGACGCGCAAACGCACGCGCGAGAGTCTCGGTCGATTGCTCCACGAGCCCTGCTTTTATTGTGACGGCACCGGGCAACTCCAAAGCAAAGAGACGATCGCCTACGAGATCTTGCGGGAGATTCGTCGCCGCCGCGCAGACTTGCCTGGATACACCGTGGTCGTGCACGCGCATCCTGCCGTCGCGGACGTGCTCGCGGGCGCAGAGAAAGAAGCCGTCGTCGCGGCCGAAAACAAGTTCATGCGCAAGATCACCGTGGTCCCGCGCCAGGAATATCACCTCGAGCAGTTCGATCTCGTGGGCAAATAACCCTCGCGGCCAACGTACCAACGTTCATGCGCAACTCGCGTCGCGGCATCTTGGTGATCGGCGCGCTCGTCGTGTTCGCTTGTTACACAGTCCACATGGACGAAAAACAGGTGAAGACGATCGCCGCGCAAGACATGGACTGCGACGAGAGTTTGATTCACCTCGAGACGGGCGACTCGAACGAAAAGCACGTCGCGCACTACATCGCGCACGGATGCGAACGCACGCGTGACTTCGAGTGCACGACCGATCCCAACGGATACGTGACTTGTCATGCACCACGCACGAACGGAAGCGACACCAAGAGTTCGGGCGATCACGAGGTCGCGACTGCAGTGGGGGCGGCAGCGGTTGGTTGTGCGTGCGCCGGCCTATTTGCGCATCACTCAAGCGACCCGAGCACCACCACCGCACCGAGCAATCCCAACTCGACCACCCCACAACGGAGCCGATGAATTAGACTGTGACTATGCACAAGGTTGTCACCAGCGGTTTGTTTGCAGCATTCTTCACCGTCGCCTGCTTGAGCGACACGCCCATCGACAGACCCTCAGCGGACTCAGGGACCGACGCCAACAGTGCCGACAGTGCGGCTCAGGACTCGAGCCTGGTCGACCAGTCCAATTGTGCCTCGCCGAAGAAGGTCTGCACCAAGGGACCCCAGTCGGTGTGCACCGACGTCTCCAGCGACGACGCGAATTGCGGAGACTGCAACAACGCGTGCCCAGTCGGCGCGACGTGCAAGACATCGAAGTGCGCATGCACCGACGCGAGCAAGACTTTCTGCCCTCAGAACGGCTCTGGAATTTGCACTGACCTCAAGGCGGACTCGAAGAACTGCGGCACCTGCGGCAACGTTTGCCCCAACAACCATTGCACGAGCGGCGAGTGCGATCGCATCGTGTTCGTCACGAGCCAAGCGTCATCGACCAACATCAACGGCGTGACTGGAGCCAACACGATGTGTCAAGCAGCCGCCACAACTGGCAAGCTACCGGGCAAGTACGCGGCGTGGATTGCCAATGGCACGTTGGGTCCTTCGGCCACGTTCACCACCAAGTCAGCCACGCCTTATGTGCTCGCCGATGGCACGACAGTCTTCGCCGACAGCTACACGTCCCTCGTCACCACTGGCCCAAAGCACGCGCTCGATCTCACGGAGCTCAAGTCGCCCGTGGGCAATGGCGGACCCAACGTCATGACCAACGTGAACTCTGGCGGGGACGGTGCGACCGCAAGCTTCGACTGCAACGGTTGGACGAGCACCGACAGCACGAACAAATGGTTCCCCGGCGACCCGAACTCGGCCGACAAAACCCTCTGGACCGACGGAGCGAACGCCACGTCGTGCAGCACGACGCTGCTGTATCGCCTGTATTGCTTCCAGCAGTGAGCCGCGAGCGCCACGCGCTGACCGGTGATAATGTGAGAGTCGGTGAGGTGCATCATGCGCAGGGGCTTGGCTTTCTTCTCGGTTGCGTTCTTCGTTGCGTGCTCGGACGCGAGCTACGTTGGCGGTCACAACGACGGTGGAGTCTTTAGCGGGGGTGTTGGCGCCCCGTGCAGCAACGATTCGACGTGCCGCCCAGGTCTCGCTTGCGTGACCGGTGCGTGCGCACCTGGACATTCGAGCGCAGACGGCACGCCGTGTTTGATCAACTCGGAGTGTCTGGTTGGATCGTATTGCGGATCGAATCGCACGTGCGAAAAGGGCGGCACTGGGCAAGACGGCGACCCGTGCGCGAGCGACGGCGATTGCAAGTCGGGTGATCGATGCAACCTCGAGGGTTTCTCCGCAGTGTGCGAGCCCGAGGGAAAAAACGACATCAACGGCGCCTGCACCAAAAGCGGCGACTGCCTCGGCGGACTCGCATGCGCAGACGGCAAGTGCACGCAGCTTCCACCCAATCCAAACGGCAAGCCGCCGCTCGGCATCCCCACCTGGAAGGGTGAAGATTGCACCGACGAAGTGGGTCCCACGAAAGCGTATTTTCGCGTGCCTCGTGGATCAGCGGACGGCGACTTTTATCGGCTGCCGTTTCCCAACGATGCTCGCATCAAAAATGGTCACCCCGATCTGTCGGGACATCCAACGCCTGGCACGTTCTTGCTGGGTTTCGATCCTGTCGATCGCTACCTGCGCGACGTCGAGAAGAATGCCGATGGCTTCAGCTCGTATCCCACCGTGTACTTTCGCTTCAGCGCGCCGGTCGACTTCAACTCGCTCAAAGGCAATGGCGTCGTGCGAATGGTCGACATCACGGCCAGCGGAACAGGCGACGACATTGGCTACTATTGGTCTGCGACGACCGCGCGAAACAAGTACCTCTGTCAGAACAACCTGACGTTGCGTCCGCCTCAGGGCGCACCACTCGCGCCCGCGCACACGTACGCGGTGTTCATCACGACCGCAGTGCAAGACGGCAAGAATCAGCCTGTTGCGCGTGACGCGGACATGACCGCCATGCTGGGTTCGACCGCGCCGAGCGACGCGGCACTGGCCACTGCCTATGCTGCATACAAGCCTCTGCGCGATTGGGCGACGAAGAAGACATTTGACCCGATGACCATCTTGACCGCCGCGGTGTTCACGGTCGGTCACGTCAACAAGGTCGCGACCAAGTTGCAGAGCGCTGTCGCTGCAGCACCCGCGCCGACTGCGACGGGGTGGGTACGTTGTGGTGATGGTCCGTCGCCGTGCCCGCAAGCGACAGGCGATCGCGCGTGCGGTGTCGCCGACCCAAACTTCGACGAGCTCCACGCGCTCGTCACGCTGCCCGTATTTCAAAAAGGAAAAGAGCCCTATTTCGACGTGAACGACGGCGGCGATCTCGTGCTCGCGTCTGACGGCACGCCGCAAGTGCAGGCCAGCGAGCAGGTCTGCATGGCGCTCACTGTGCCCAAAGGCGTGATGCCCAATGGTGGGTGGCCGCTGGTGATTTATGCGCACGGCACCGGCGGCTCGTTTCGTAGTCATGTGAGCGAGGGCGTGTCTGCGCGACTCGCGACAGTCGACGATGGCGCGAGCGGCTTTGTTCACATGGCCGTCCTGGGGATCGACCAAGTCGAGCACGGCACACGACGCGGCGCCTCCGTGCAGTCGCCGAACAATCTGTTTTACAACTTCGCCAATCCGTCCGCGGCGCGCGGCAATCCGCTGCAAGGTGCGATCGATCAGCTCTCTCTTTTGCGCTTCAGCAAGACGTTCGATCTTGCGAGCAATGTCTCGCCGACCAAAAGCGAAATCAAATTCGGCAATGTCGCGTTCTGGGGTCACTCTCAAGGCGCAACCGAAGACGCGATTGCCTTGCCGTATGCCAAGGGCATCTCGGGCGTCATGCTCAGCGGCGAGGGCGCAAGTTTGATCGATGCGCTCCTCACCAAGAAGAGCCCAGTCAACATCGCTGCCGCCGTGCCGTTCGTGCTTCAAGACCCCGCGGTGGATGTTTATC
>JAYVXK010000889.1:0-4231 GCA_043785265.1 Myxococcales bacterium
AATGCTCGCTGGCTCGCATCCGTTCGCGCATGCACGTACGCGTGACGATCTCGCTCAAGCGCACCTCTACGAGTCACCTGTGATTCCATCTTCGTGGTCGACACCGATCCGCGCTCTCGTGCGCGCGGCGCTCGCAAAAGACGCAAAAGACCGTCCGCGCGACGCTTGGACCTTCGCCTCGCGACTACGCAAGGCCATCGACACACTGGGGCTGAGGGCCGATGCGCTCGTGACGGACGATGTATGTTTCGACGCTGAAAAACAGGTCGATCTGCACGCGATGACACGCGTCGTTTCGAATGAGGAGACGCAGCGCGAGGCAACGCTCGACATCACGAGCCAAGAACTGCTCGCAGACTCAGCCCACGCGACTGTCGTCCCGTGAACTGACCTTGACCGGGTCGGCGGGCGCAGACGCAGGCGCAGAAGGACGAATCGACGACTTGGTGTTCGACGTGAGTTTGTGTCGCGCTTCTGCGAGACCATTCGAGACGAGGTACGCGAGCAGATCGTGACGGCGATCGTCTGCGGTGACATCCGCGATGTTTCGCTTCTCGGTGCCGATGCGCCGCGTCGCCACTGCTGCATCCGCGGAGAGCAAGAACGCCACGCGATGAGCCGTGAGTTCGACGCTCCGAATGTAAGCGGCCAAGTCCACACGCCCACCCTTCGCATCGATGGCTTTCGCGGCGCTCTCCAACTCCCCTTTTTCAGCCGCATCCAGCGACTTGGCGAGTTGCACGCGCAGCTTGGCGACGCCTTCGCTGGGTGGCACTGGAATCTCTGGCATCCCGAGCTTGAGCGCGGCCAGGAAGAGCTGCGTGAGATCGACGAGTGTCGGGAAAAAGATGAGCGGGTAGTGCTCCGGCCGGTAATAGGCGAGGTGCCTCGCCGCGATGTAAATGATCTCGGACAGTCCGATGCCGCGCAACACGTCCGGTCCGATCGCCGTCGTCGGCGACCACGCCTGCACCGCCGCCACTCCACCTGGCACGCTGCTCATCACGTACATCTCTGGCAACGCAATGCCGAGCACCTGACTCGCCCACGC
Source organism: Myxococcales bacterium (assembly GCA_043785265.1). Lineage (GTDB taxonomy): Bacteria > Myxococcota_A > Polyangia > Polyangiales > Polyangiaceae > JANYHY01. The sequence continues at coordinate 1,052 of JAYVXK010000889.1, forward strand.
GAACGCTCGCACGGCAGTGACCGTGCTCATCGGATCTTGGCGCTTGGTGAGATCGAGTGACACCAAGCGCTTCTGATCGGTCAGTTCGTTCACGCGCGCACGCACCGCAGCAGGCCCAATCGCCCTCAAAATACGGGCGATATCGGGATCGTGACCCGGCGCACGCAGACACGCATCCCAGTCTGGATCGGTGAGCGCGACGGTCGGTTTGAGCGCGCCTTCTGGACGGAACTGTTCGATCACCAGTTCGTGATCCATCTCCGCCGCTCCGAGAATTTCGAGCGCCAGTGCGGCGAAATACGCACGATTGGGTTGACCCAGTCTGGTGTGAATTTCGAACAACCGCCGAAAAGTCTGTGCGCGTGTCGGAGCAGCCGCTGCAGCCTGCTCGAGTTCTTCGAGCGCGAGATGGGTGTCTCCGCGAGCGATGAACAATTCAGCGAGGGCTGCGCGTGTGTCGGCATCCTTTGGCTTGAGTCGAACCGCGCCCGTAAAAGCCTCGATCGCGCCCGGTCCGTCGCCGAGCTTGTCGCGTCGCAGTCCACCGAGTCGTTTGCAAACATCCCAGGCCCGATCGAGATCGCCGCGTTCTGCGTGATGATCGATGAGTCGTGCATAGACGCGCTCGAGTTCTCGCCACTCACCGAGTCGCGTGCGCACGGCGACCAGCGCGAGCAATGCCTTCTCGTGACTTGGGTCCTCTTCGAGCGTGGCTTCGAGCATGCCCACTCCCCGCGGTTCGTCGCGCAACCGACCGAGCACGATGTCCGCCTGCTGAAAGCGCAGCGAGCCTCGCTCGATGGGGTCTTCGATCTCCGTGCATTGTGCACCCAAGATCTCGACGATTTTCAGCCATCGATTCAGCTTTTGATAAAGCGCGAGCAACTGCGCCAGGGCCGATTTGTTTCCTGGACTCAGCTCGCGCGCTTTTTCGAGCACGTCGATCGCGGCGCGTGAGTCGTCGCGTTTGTCGGCCAAAATCGTGGCGATGATGAGCAACTCCTGCGTGCGGTCGTCGTCTTCGATCGCGAGGTCTGCGAGTTTCTGTCGATACGAAACCACTCGCCGCCAATCTGCATCCGCCGTAGCGAGATCGACCAAGGCCACCAGCGCGGGTCTGTATCCAGGCATCAACCCGAGCGCTTTTTCGAAGTTGCTCTCCGCCTCACGAGGCTTCTTCTGGCGCAGCTTCACGTCGCCCACGTTCGCGTAGACACTCGCGCGCTCGAGCACGTCGTCGTCCGTCGAGACCATCAATGCCTGACGATAAAACGCCAACGCATCTTCGAGATCGCCGCGCGCACGCGCCGCGTCTGCCTCTGCGATGAGTTCTTCCAGGTCCAGAGTGGCCGATTCAGCCGTCATGTGGTGGAGCTGGGCATCTTACTTCGGAAACGAGCGACCAGTGGCGCATGATCGGACCCATGTGGTTTCGGTGCGTCTGGGGGCAGCGTGGTGAGGTCGATCAGCCCGTCGTTGTGGAAGCAGGCGGATTCGAGCTGCCGAAACATTTCGTTTGAAACGAGGAGATGGTCGATGGCCTCCGCGTTGCCGCGATGGAGCGTGCTGTAGCGCTTCTCGATGCTAATCGTGTCGCCAACCGCAACGAGACCGTGTAGGCCGCGTCCGCGAAGCAGTTTGAGCGGAACTGAGGTCGACAGATCGTTCATGTCTCCCATCACGGCGATGTGATCGGCGTCACCACGTGAGAAGGCGTCGTCTATTGCGCGCCGCAGAGATAAAGCCTCCGCGCAGCGCCAGACGATCGCGCGCAGTTCGCATTCTGCCCAGTCTCCTTCGGTGACTGGCTCGATGTCTTCGCCCTCAGCCGACTTTTTCGGCACCCCTCGACCACTCTTGAGATGAGCCACGAACACTCGAACCTTGCCGACGTCACCTGCGTCGATCAGCGCCGACACGAACCCGCGTCTAAGCGGTAGACGCTTACCAAAAGGCGAAGCATCGTTTGAAAAGAAAACTGGAAAAGGCAGTTCTTCGGCCACGACGACGTGGTGTTCGATCACCGGGAGGCGTGACACGAGCGAACACCCGATGCCCCGACTGTCGCGAGTGCCGTGCACGATTGTCGCGCCCGCCATGCCGCTCGCTTCTACGAGCCGCATGAGGGCACTGTCGGAAGCAACCTCTTGCAAACCGATCACATCTGCATCGAGCGCCCGCATCATCGGCGCGAGCGCAGACACTTTTCCGTCGACATACGAAGGGTCGTCGTCGAACAGATCGAGCAAATTGTAGGTGGCGAGCGAAAAGCCCACGGATGGAGTTATACTAGAGTCATGGCCCTCCCGAGTGACGAGACTCTAAAGTGGCTCATTTCCCGCTACGCAGCCGTGCTGTGTGCCGCCGGCGACTCCTTCGAAGGTGCGCAGTTGGTCACGCCCACGGGCGAGCACTTTCCCGATCGCTTCGAGCGAGACGCCGAGAGTGTCGCGCGTCTCGTGCGTCGCATGACGTCGTATACGCCGCTGTCCGAAGACCTGCAGATCCAGATCGCGTTTTTCGAGCCAGAAGATGCCGAGAGTGATTCGGCGGCCGGCTGCGGATCGTGCGGACCTACATCGTGTGGACCAAAAAAGTCAGCGCCAGCCACCTCGCGTGTCGACGCCGTCGCCGACGGGTATCGACTCTCGATCAATGTCGCGGACACCTCCAATGCGGTGCTGCTCACGTCCACGGTCGCGCGTTGCTTGGGCGCGATGATCCTGAGCGAAGCCGAACTCGACGACGTAGAAGAGATCGCAGCCGAAGCAGAGATCGCCGCGGCCGCGAGCGGGTTCGGCGTGCTCTTGTCTGCCGCCTCTCACGTCTACGGAAAATCATGCGGAGGCGTGTCGATTCGCCGCGCGACCGCGCTGTCACTCGAAGAGTCGACGCTCATGTTGGCCCTGTTTTGTGCCGTGTCCGACATCAAACCGTCCAAGGCGCGCGCACAACTCGAACCCTCTCAGCGCGAAGCATTTGCCGAGTCGAATGACTTCCTGTCTGCCAATCCAAAAATCATTCGCGCACTTCGCGAAGCACCCGAGACACTCGCAGATGGACACTTTGCGATAGCCCGCGAGAAGAGTTTCTTCGGTCGCATCTTCGCGAAGAGCGACGAGCCCGAGTTGCTGGCCCCCGCCAAAGCGCGCGCACCCATGAGCGAAGACGAAAAACGTC
>JAYVXK010000890.1:0-4230 GCA_043785265.1 Myxococcales bacterium
AGCGGCGTGCGCGAGCGACGAGACCGCGACGGCTCTTGCCAGCATGCGCTTGAGGTCGCCAGCCGCGGCGACTTCGCTCCTCGAGAGTGAGTCGAGCGATCGCCACGGAAACGGCTTGGAAACGCCAACAGAGAGAGATTTGTCACCCACGCGACGTCGACGAGTAGTCACCCCGCTTGGGCGCGGCAAGTGAGGAACCCTAGAAGGTTGAGCGACCGCCCGTTGCTCTGATACCCTCTTCTGCATGCGTCTTCGTCACGCCTTCTTTCCATTGGCGATCGTCACGATCGCGGTGGCTGCGTTCATGCCCGACGAGGAGAGCTTCGCCGCGGGCAACAAGGCACCAGCGGCCAAGGTCGACGGGGGCAGCTCCGACGACCTGTACGATCCCGACAACAAGATGCACATCAGTCACTTCATGGAGACGGTTGCGCAAGCGAACGCCAAAGCAACATCGCGAGATTTTTCGGGCGCCGTCGAGTTGTATCGCAAGGCCATCCAGCTCCAGCCAGCCAACCCGCTTGGCCACTACCTGCTTGGTGAAGTGCAACTCGTGCAGGGGAACCTGACCGAAGCCGAAGCGTCGATGAATCAGGCCGACAGCGTCGGCGACAAGATGCCGGCGGTAAAAATCAAGGTGCTGTTTGTGCTCGCCGACTTGAAAGAGCGCGCGAAAAAGTGGGACGACGCGAAAGCCGCGTGGGCTCGCTATACCGTATACGCGGGCAACCATGACGGCGGTGCAATGCCAGCGAGCGCCACGGCGCGCATCCTCTCGATCGACGACATGCTCAAGCAAGACAAAGCCTACGACATCGTTCGCCAGCGCATCCTCGCAGAAAAAGACGGCGGGGCGACGGCCACAGCGAAGTAGCCGTGGAACGCCGTGAGCTGTCCGACGGATTCACGCTCACGGATGCGCAGACGGTGCTCACGGTACGTCGACCCGCGCCACACGTGGAGTTGATCCGGTGCGATGGCTACGCGCAAAACATCTACCTCGAGCTCCTGCTGGCCAATCGCACGAAGATCCTCGCGGAGTGCGGCAAAATAGCTCTGTTTGACGATCTCCTGCTGTTGCGCGGCTACGACAGCAATGTGCGCGTCCAGCTCACCGACTGGTCACGCAAGAACAAGAAAAGCATCGTGGCGTTCCATATTCTGACGCGATCGAGACTCGTGGCGATGGGAGTGTCGGTTGCCAATCTCGCGCTTGGTGGTCACATCCGCGCTCACACACTGCGTGCGTCGTTCGAAGACGCATTGAACCGGGAAATCGGTGCGCCGTCGCAACTGCGACGACCCGCGAGCTGAATCAGAATCCAACCACGATCTCTCGCTCGAGCAATTCGTCGCCGCTTTGCGTGAACCGCAAAAAGGCGGCGTAGTCGCTCGGTTGCACCCGACCCGCAGGGATGTCGACGACACGCTCGATGTGCAACGCGTGCCCGCGAACTGCATCTTTGACGACGATGGATCGCTCGCCATCTCTTGCTTCGCCTTGCGGCAGACTCGCGGGCATCTTTGCGGTGTCTGGCACGACGACATCGAATGACACGGACACATGCGACGACGCGCCGATCAGCAAGGGTGTTTGCCTCACCGGCAACGAAGCCAGTTGACTGATGTGGAGCGGAAAGAGCGATCGCAGCACTCGTTTGTCGCCTTGCTGTCGCGCCAGTTGCGGCACATCTGCCACGACGTGAATCACGAGCGGCTTGTCGAGATCGGTTTTGTTTTCGATCTTCACGTCGCGCACGCGCGCACCAGGCAACGTGGCGCTGAGCAATCTCGACTCGACGAATGAGAAGAGCTGCGCTTCTTGCACCTTGTCGAAGATGCCGCGCATGCGAATGCCTGGTTTTCCTGCGTAGCTCTGATCGAGCGTCACACTCGCGCTGCCGTCGGGTTTGAGGTCTGCGCGACCGCTGATGCCGAGCGCGTCTTGTGTTCCGCTGATGGGGACGACTTCTCGTGGAGCGCCGTCGATGAGCACGATGGCTGCTTGACCGCGAACCTCTGCAGGCACGTAGCCGAACGGCGCGAACTTGTCGGTCACGGTCATCCACGTGTTGTCGCCGCCTGTGCCCACGCGGAGCACGAGCGCGTCGTAGTTCTCGACCTCGCTGCGCTTGCCAATGGGTGGCATCGCGAGCTTGTCCTTCGCGAGCGCCACGTCCACCGAGATGCCCAACTGCTTGCAGAGATGGACGAACGCAGACTGCCGTGATCCAGACTTGCCGTTGATGACGCGACGACCGTCTTTCTCTTGGCCATCTTGAATGCGATCGATGACGGCTCGATACACACGGCGCGCGCGCTCGGCCTTGTCGGCCTCGGGTGTGCCGCGCACGATGTCTTCTGCGTATTTTTTCAAGCGAGGATCGAGCGGTGTTTCGTCGGCGACGAGATCCACGAAGCGCGAGATCGTCGCGTCGAGAGAGATGCCCCAACCCACGCGCACGCTCGGCAAGAACTCGTTGGGGCTTGGTGCATCGGGCTCCTCTACGAGCGGAGGGCTCTCGTCCACGCGCCAACGCTGCTCCACGAAAGGCGGAATGTCGCGCTTTTGGGGTGTACCAACATTGCCGCGCGTTTCGACTTCGAGCGCGCGATCTTTGGGGCTGACGACCACGAACTCGCTGCGCCAATAACCCTTGTCTGCCTCACGAAAAAACCACTGCGGTCCCGTGTAGCGCAGACCGCCTTCGCCATCGCCGCCTTCGTCCGTGATGTGCTCGATCTCGATGTAGTCGCCCACTTCGAGGTTGGGCATCGTCAACGTGGGCTTGCCCGCGACAGGCTCTGGCTCGAGCATTTTTCCGCTCGGTTTGATGACGCGCAACTTGAGCGTGAGACCGGTCGGTGGGCGCTGTTCGGACTCTTGACCAATCGCCTCTTGCGACTGAATGCGCAAAATCTCGTGCTCGAGCATCTGGCTCGAACCGTCCTTTTTGACCCAGAGAGTTGCGTAGTCGAGGACACGCGCCGCGGTACCTTCCATCTTCTTGCCGCGCTTCTCCCATGCCTCGAACTCGGCGATGACCGCTCGACCATTTTGTCGATAGGGCTCGAGTCCAGTCGCGCCTTCGAGCAGATCGATCGCGCTCTGCAACTCGCTCGTGTTCGCTCCCACACGCAATGCGTCGGAGAGAGCTTTGCGAAGCGCATCGGTGTCACCTCCTGCATAGGCGCGATCGGCGAGACGAAATCGGCTGGTCGCGTCGTCTGGTTTTTTGGCGAGCGCCTTTTGCAGTTGCTCGACGGCGGCCTTTGGATCACCCGCTTTTTGTAGGATTTCGGCGATGCGTCCCGCGATCTCTTTTCGATCGGGACGACGCTTTTGCAGACGGCGCAGCTCTGCGATCGCAGCGGGCCAATCGTGGCGTGCAAGCGCGTGGTCGAGATCGATCTCTGCATCTGGGTCGAGCTTCTTGATGCGCTCGCCGACTTCGTCTGCTTTGACGATGGGACCCTCGTCTTCGAGTGCGCCCATGTACGAACGCAGCGCGCGCAGGTCATCCGGAAAACGCGTGGCGAGATCTTCGAGCGCATGCATACGCTCTGCGCGCCAACCAAGCTTGCCGTATACCTTCGCGATCTCTTCGAGAATCTCCGGTTCGTTGGGAAACTCTGCGGCGAGTTTGCGCAGCGGTTCGACCGCATCGACGAAGCCCTTTTGCTCTGCGTCGTCGATGATGGTCCACGCGCGAGCGAACCAGAGACGGGGATCGCGCGCTGCCGATCGTGCGATCATCGAGCGCTGCGTGGTGTGGCGCACGTCTGCAGGCAACGCGGGATCGCCGTTGGCAAACAGACCCGCTGCTTCGAGCGCGACAGGTCCTGCGTCTTTGGGAGTCGAGAGCGGATCGCTGATCAGTGCAGCAACGTCATCGAGACCTTCGATGTGCGCGACATAACTCGTGAGGAACGCTTCGATGGGGCCGTTCGCTCGTGCGCTTGGATGAATGGCGTTCGGATCGCCCGTGATTTTAGGGCTCGCGAGCACATAAGGCGCGCGCGGCTCGCGATCCGAAGCGACCGCAGCGGCAGTCCCATCGGGGTTGTAGACACGGACGCTTGCTGTGTCGTCGAGCAGGCGAGCGACGATGCGATGTCGGCCTTCACGCAAGTGGAGGCTCACGCCGAATCGCGCCCACGAGCCCCACGTCGCGAGATCGCGCTCGATGACGGCGACATCGTCGACCCAAACTTTGATCCCACCTTGCA
>JAYVXK010000891.1:0-13245 GCA_043785265.1 Myxococcales bacterium
CAGGCGTGACGCGAAGTCTTCCTGGTCGACCATGTCGAACAACGACTTGGACTCAGCCAGCACTTTCTTGGCTCGCGAGATGCGCTTCTCGATGGCCGCTTCTGTACTAAGGAAGGCGCTCGCGATCTCGTTTGGTCCAAACCCACACAAGACGTTGAGCACGAGCGCAATCTGAGCCTCCTCCGAGAGGCGAGGATGACAACAGGTGAACATCATCCTGAGTTCGTCGTCTTGGATTGGTGCAACGAGCATGGCCTCGACCGCAGGCGCCAACGTCCATTCGCTGTCGAGCAGTCGACCAAGTTCTGGAGCAAACGTGCGCGCAGTGCGTTCGCGTCGGAGGACGTCGATCGCCCTATTTTTGGCCGTTGCCATGAGCCAGGCAGAAGGATTGGGCGGAACTCCACCAAACTTCCACACCTCCAGCGCTCGGCAGAGAGCGTCTTGTGCGACGTCCTCTGCGAGCGCCAGATTGTGAACTCCAAAGACACGCGTCAACGCGGCGACCATGCGCCCCGCTTCGTGCCTGAAGAGATGGTCGGGAGTGGTCACATACCGTTCTTCATCACGGGTCGTACCTCGACGTCACCCCCCGCGGCGAAGATAGGACACCCGAGCGAAAGCTCGACGGCCTCTGCGATGTCTTTGGCCTTCACGACCGTGAACCCGCCGATGACGTCCTTGGCCTCTGCGAACGGACCATCGGTCACGGTCTTTTGCTTGCCCTTGACGATCTTCCCAGTCCGCTCGAGAGGCTGGCCGACATTGACCATGTGCCCCTTGTCGCCGAGCTCTTTCATCCACGACATCCACTTTTGCATTTGCTGCTGCATCAGCTCGGGAGTCTGCTCACGCTCACCACCACGATAGAGATAGACGAATTCACTCATGACATTTTCTCCTTGTTGGGCACTTCAGACCCTAAACGTGCGAGAGACGCGCGGGCGGACAAATATTTTTGCGTAGGGTATATCGTGTCTCTCAAGATGCCCGATCGGCCTAAAAACAAGCGCAAACACGTCGACGACCTGCGCGGCGCAAGCAAACTTGCGATCCAGGCCACCAAAAGCGTGACGGAATTGGTCGAAGCGATGCATCGCAACATCGCCAGCGGTCCAGACCTCCTGGGCAGCCCCCTCAAAGGGCCAGCGCGCGTGCTCACGGGACTCGTCTACGGCAGCATCCGCGGGGTGACGCACCTGGTTGGCGCGAGCATCGATGGCGCGCTCGCGCAGCTGGCACCGCTTTTGGGCGAGAGCGCACCAGGCCCTGAGAGAGACGCCGTGCTGGCGGTTCTCAATGGCGTCCTTGGTGACTACTTGCAGGAGACCGATAACCCGCTCGCGATCAAAATGAGCCTGCGCCACGACACCGCTCAGACTGGCAAGAGGTGGCTGGTGATGGTGCACGGCTCGTCGATGAACGAGCGACAATGGAGCCGCCGCGGTCACGACCACGGAAAAGTGTTGAGCAATGAACTAGGAATGTCTCCTGTCTATGTTCGATACAACAGCGGACTACACATCTCTACCAATGGCGCTCAATTGTCCGAGTTGCTCGAACGGTTGTTCGTCGAGTGGTCCGAGCCGGTAGAGGACATCGTCATCATCGCGCACAGCATGGGTGGGTTGGTCTCACGCGCGGCGTGCCATGTGGCAGAAGAGTCGAATCACACGTGGCGTCGCAAGTTGCGCAAGCTCATTTGTATAGGTTCGCCTCATCATGGAGCTCCGCTCGAGCGCGGTGGTAATTGGGTCGATCTTTTGCTGGGCATCAGCAAGTACAGCGCGCCTCTCGCAAAACTAGGCCAAATACGCAGCGCCGGAGTGACCGACATGCGTTATGGCAATGTGCTCGACGAACACTGGGAAGGTCGCGACCGTTTCGCCCATGGGAAGGATCATCGCACCCCCCTTCCCTTGCCTGATGGTGTCGAGTGTTATGCCATTGCAGGGACCACGACGACCGACGCCAAGAAGAAACTGCAAGGTGATGGTTTGGTCCCAGTCACGAGCGCTCTAGGCAAACACGACAAACCCGAGCTGACCTTGGCCTTCCCACCTGAGCATCAGTGGATAGCCATAGGCACCGGTCACCTCGATTTGCTCGACGCGCAGCCGGTCTACGACAAGCTTCAGTCTTGGTGCCGCGGGTAGTCGAACAGGCCGTGGAGCTTGACCGCTTCGAGCACTTTTTGAGGCACGCAACCTTCCCAACGAGGATCGCCTTTGCGGATCATCGCGAGCACGTCGTCCGACACGATGTGCAGGTTCTCGACGTTCGCCTCGGTGACGTCTGCGAGCTTGTCGTGGTCCATGAGGAAGTGAAAAAGGTTCCTTAGCTTCGGTGGAAGCTCGGTCTCGAAGTCCTTGAGTCGCAAGACTTCTGAACTGCCTTTTTTGCACGCGGGATAGACATAGATCTTCACGTTGGTCCCAAAGAGAGACGCAAAACACTCGAGAATGCCGCCTCGAAGGCCTTCGTAAGTCTTTTCTTCGAAGACCTTGTGCAGCGCAAAGATGCCCATCGCGATGCCAATCTTTTTGCCCATGGTGATCTTGGATAGGTAGTCCACCAAGCGGTAGTGCTCGTAGTAATTGGAGATCAAAACGTTCTTACCCAAGGAGCACAACAGATCGGCGCGATGCAAAAAATCGTTCTCGTCGATGGCCCCTTCAGGACTTAGATCGTGCAGCGTGAGTTCCGCGAGCTCCACCACATCGGACGCCACGACGTCTGCTTCGCGCTCGAACTGCCTGCGCGTGACTTGCATCATGTCGAGGTTGACGTGCGTCGGCGGACGAAACCTTCCACGGAGGACGAGTACGTTCTTTTTATAGAGTTCGTCTGCTGGCTGCATGACGTCACCGTCGGGCCCGAACATCGCCGCTTTGGTGAGACCGTCTTTGACGAGCTTGAGCGCCATCAGTCGATTGTCGACATGGGCAAAGTCCGGCCCGGAGATGCGAAAGAGGTCTACCTCCATGCGCCGCGAGGAGAGGCCATCGAGCAGAGACGCCAGGATTTCGACCGGATCGCGCACGAACATGCACGCATACAGAAGGTTCACTCCGAGCACGCCGAGGGCGAGTTGTTGCTGCAACGGATCGCTGTCCAACATCTTGACGTGACAGATGCAGTCGCTCGGCTCGCCCTTGGGTCTTAGTTGGAAGCGAAGACCTACCCATCCATGTCCTTGATTGGTCCGCTTGAAATTCAGCGCTTCGACAGTGGTGGCCAATGCGAAGAAACGCGTGGTCTTGACGCGCGCGGGGAGTCTCTCGGCCAAGAGTGGATATTCGTGATCGAGCATGCGCAAGAGGCGCGCTTTGCACACGTAACGCTCGCCTTGGCCGTAGATCGCGTCGCTGAACTTCATGTCGTACGCGGAGATGGTCTTGGCCACCGTGCCTGATGCGCCACCTACCTTGAAGAAGTTCGCGGCCACTTCTTGCCCCGCACCGATCTCGGCAAACGATCCGTAAATGTCTTTGGCCAGGTTGATGCGGAGCGCTTTTTCTGGCGTCGACAGATTGCGCGAGTCGTCCATCGTCACAAACCTCCAGCCACTACACTACCCACGTTTCGATCCCGTGATGCACGACAATGGTCTATGGTCCCCCGCTGGAGGTCGTCATGGACAGTCGGTTTGCTCGTGCGGTGGGGCTCGTGGTGGTCGCGATGGCGTTGGCTGCGTGCAAGAAGCCAAAAGCAGGCGACACCTGCAAGACTGAGGGAAAACAGATTTGCATCGACAAGGCATCATCGGTCGTGTGCGTGGATAGCAAGTGGGAGGCGCTCCCCTGTCGTGGTGTGACCGGTTGCATGACGACTGCAGGCGACGTGAGTTGCAGCAACGAGTCCTACAACGACGGCGAGGTCTGCGATTCGGCGTCCGACAAGTTCGAATGCACGCCCGACATGAAGGCGATGGTCAAGTGCGAGGGCAAGCACTGGAAGCTCACTGACAAGTGTCTCGGACCGCTCGCATGCGTGTCGAGCTCGAGCGAAGTCAATTGCGACGACAGCGTCTCCGAAGTGGGCGCGCCCTGCTTTCCCGAGGATGACCCCGCGTGCTCCGTGGACGGCAAGCAAATGCTCAAGTGCAAGAGCACCAAGATGGCGACGTTTCTCAACTGTCGCGGCGCCCACGGGTGTCGCAAAGAGGGCGAGAAGATCAACTGCGACGACTCGCTCGCTCAAGTGGGCGACGCGTGCGTAGACGACGATGATCCCGCGTGCTCCATGGACAAGAAGGCACTCATGAAGTGCAAGAGCCACAAGATGGTGGAGTCCAAGAAGTGCAAGGGCGGATGCGCGATCACAGCAGACGCGATCGAGTGCAACTAAGGACGCCCTAAGGAGTCATCATCTCCAAGGTTCGCTTGGTGTAGCGGGCGGCTAGGTCGAGGGTGTCCTGTGCGCCGGTGGGCGTGCGGGCGATGGGCGGGGCAACCTCCATCACGTCGCCTGCTTCGATCGTGACTTCGCGACCCAGGCGCTCGATGAGTGCGAGGACGAAATCTGGCTCCAAACCGCCACTTTCAGGGGTGCCTGTGGCGTTTGCCCATTTTTCGTCCGTCCCGTCGATGTCGTTGGAGAAGTAGATGCCTCGCACGCCGCTGGCTTTCACGTGCGAGACGATGGTGTCAATGGCGCGAGCGGGATCTCTTAGACACTCGTCTGCCCAGACTTGATGTACTTCGCGTGTGCGTTCCCAATGAGCACGGTCATGACGAGTCGCGCGGATGCCGACTTGGATCATTCGGCCCTTGCCTCCGATGAGCGCGTTGGCGTGGTGAGACCAAGTCGCAAAGCAGATGCGAACCCCCAGCCGCTCTTTGAGTAAATCGGTGTGAGCATCCATCTGCACGATGCCAAAACCCGGCCGCGCGGAGAACAACGCGGCGGTGACGGGCCACGCGCACGAGTGGTCTCCGCCGATGACGAAAGGTTTGATGTTCGGTGCGAGTTCCATCACGCGACCGAGCGCGCGTTCGGCGATCGACAGCGGAGAGACTGGCAGCTGCGTGTCGGGCAGGTCTGGATACAGCTCACGTCGGGAGGCCAGGATTTGAGCCTCCGAGAGCATCTCGTCATGAAGCAATTGTGGAATGACGAACACGTCGCCAATGTCGACGATGCCTCGATCCGCGCACCAAGAAGGCCAATCAGGATGCTTCTCCAGGAGCGTCGCGCGAATCGTCTGTGGGCCCATGTTGGCGCCGCGCAAGAAGCCCGCGCCGACGTCGGACGGAATCCCGAGCACGACCACTCGCGCATTGGCCACACGATCGATCGCAGCTTCGAACCGCTCTTTCACCTCTGCGTCAGTTGTTGCGGAATACAACTTTCGTTGCATCGCTTCTTGCTGCGCGCGACCGCTCGAGATCACATACAAGCCGCCACCTGCGGGCCTGAGCATCGTCTTCAGCTCTGTCTGGGCATCCATCGGCCGCGAGGGTAGCGCAATCGTCGCGGGATACCCTTTGTCAAAGAGCCGTACTAATGCTCGGGCATGAAATCGGATGTCTCGCGCGTTGCGCTATCGATGGCTGTCATCTTGGCGATCGCTAGCGTTGCGTGTGGTGCCTCCGGCGCGTGTGACGGAGACGCACAGTGCATACCTCGGAACGTGAGCTTTCTTGTTCCTGCATCGCTCGCCAACCCCAGCAATCAGGTCGCTTTGAGTGGGGCGGCTTGCCAGGGAGTGACTGCGAAGTGCGCGCAAGACAGCACGGGTGGCTGCTTGTGGTTTACGTTTCTGCCGATCGCTTCAGGCAACTGCCATGTCGATGTGTTCTTGCGTGATCACACCTTCACGCGCGACATCACCATCAAGAATTTGACGGGGGGCTGCTGCCCTGGTCTCTACGCGCAGCCTACTGGCGACATCCAAGTCACGAGCCTTCAATGAGGCGACTGCCGGTCGTTATCGTCGTGTTGGGCGTCGTCGTCGCGATCGCGTGCGGCGGCAAGAACTTGGGGGCTCCAGTGGCTCCACACAAGTCGCTCGTCGTGTCGCCGGTGGACGACGCGGGTGCTGACGCTGGCCCGCAGGCGCCCCACGCGACACGCATCACCACGCTGACCGAACGCGCAGTCGGGCCGTTCCTCGCGTGGAACGGCGACGGCGGCATGGTCGCTTGGGTGGGTGGCAAGACTGGCGCGCGTGTCGTCGTAGTCTCACCGTTGGATGCGAGCGGAGCGCCTCACGGGTCCGCGCGCTCGATCGCGAACGTACCTTCGGACGCGAGCTCGCTCGTTGTCAGAAAACTCGAAGGCGAAGGAAAACCACGCTACGCGGTCGCCTGGACGACTCTGAGCGACAGGGGCGAGTCGGTCGTGATCTCGATCGTGAGTGACGATGGTACTCCTCTCGCGCAGCCCTCGACGATCGCACAGACGACAGACGATGTGGTGTGGACCGAGGTCCTCTCGACCTCGCGCGGTGTCGTCTGCGTGTGGGCAGAACAGACCAGCAACGGGGACGCGAACTTGCTCGCGATCGGGCTAGATTCAGCCGGCAAACCGCGCGGCGTGGCGGGTGCGATTGCGCGTGGCGTGCTCGGTTGGCAAGCCACTCGCGCCGATTCGGGAGTGGGCGTCGCGGTTGTTTCGGGTCCGCGGACGAAGGGCACCAAGTCTCCCACTGTTGGCTCGCTCGGCTGGCTCAGACTCGACGGAGAGGCGCGCGTGGTCGGCAACATGCAGCCCATCGACGCAGCGGTCGGCGGAGACTTCGATGTTGCACGCGTCCCTGATCGCGGGGGCGACTCGTTCGTGTTTGCGTGGACGGATCGACGTGGCCAAGATCCAGAAGTCACCGTCGCGGCTCTCGACTCACAGAAGAAACTCACCGGCCCCGTGGCGCTCGATCCTCACCGCGGTGGGCACACGCTCGTTGGGATCACCGCCAATGCCAACAGTGTGATGATCAGCTGGGAAGACGCGCGCAAGCGAGACATTTTCGTGAGACGCGAGACGCTCGCGATCATCAAACCGGGGGCGATTGCGTCTCCAGAGTTCGGCCCGGTCCTCGAGTTGCGATCGACGGGGACGCCCGAAGTGCGACCGACGCAAGACGGTTTCGCCTGGTTGGCCACCGCGCGCGCATGTCGCGAGGAGCCCTGCACCGGATCACCGACGCGTCCGACCTTCGTGCGCATGAACAGCAAACTCGATGTGTCGGAGGTTCAGATCCTCGACGAGTTGGTGAACGGGACGGCTGCGTGGAGTCTCGATTGCGCAGGGAACAACTGTGCGGCCCTCGTGGCCATGGGTGATCCCGAGACACGCGTGTCTCTCGTGGATTTGTCTCCTCAGTCGACTCGCGCGGTGGCTCCTCTTGCCGCTTCGCCGAAGTCGCCCTTGCGATCGTTGTCGACTCTGTCGTCGGGTGGCGCTCTCAGCGATCTCGCCACGGCGATGATCGGAAACACTCGCGTGCTCGCGTCACTCGCGCATGACGAGAACGCAAAGACAGACGAAGAAACGCTCACAGTGAGCGCGATGGACGCAAACGTGTGGAGCAAACCAACTGTGCTCTCGACCCACGCGCTCGCGCCAGGCGCCGTGTCCATGAGTGAAGCCAATGGCGGAGTGGCAGTCGCGTGGATCTCGAAAGACGGCGCCGATCCGCAGGTGCATCTCGCAAAAATCGACGCGAAAGGCAAACGCGTCAAAGACACCAGGCTCACCGTTACCCCAGGAAACAAGAGCGACGTCGCGATCGTTCGCGTGACCGATGGGTTCGTCGTCGCTTGGGTCGACTCACGCGATGGCAACGGCGAGGTCTATGCGACGCACGCGAACGCCGATCTCGATCGCGCAGGACGCGACGAGCGCGTGACCAACGCAAAAGGAGACGCGACCGATCTCGTGCTCGCGTCTCTGGGAGATCGAGCGATCGCCGCGTGGGCTGATTCGAGAGAGAGTGTCGCGGATGGTTTTGCAGACGTGTACGCGGCTGCTCTCGGTGGCAAAGACGCCAAGCCTTTGGGGCCCGACGGACGAGTGATTGCAACAGCCGCACACTCGAGGTCGCCTGTGCTCGTCGCGCTCGGCAACAACGCGGGCCTGGCATGGATCGAAGAAGCCCCTGCGAACGCCGGTCCGAGCGAAGCGTATGGCGCGATGATCGCGACACTCGATGGCAGTGCAAAGCCTGTTGGCGATCCGAGGCGGTTACGACTGCCAGCAGCCGACGGTCTAGAGACGAGCATCGCTCTCGATCCAACGAGCAAGACCTTCCGTGGAGTGGTCGCCGAAAAATCTGCCGATGAGCTTGTTTTATGGGTGTTTCAGAGCAGCGGCGGCGACGTAAAAGCTGCGCGTGTCGTCTCTTTGGATGGACCGCCTTCGCTCGATGTGCCGCTCGCGATCACACAAGGCGAACTCTTCTTTGGCGACGACGGCCCCGACGCGGGCGACGCGAGACTCAGATACGCAACCATCGATCCGGCATCACCATGAGGCGTGTCGTCATGGTTTTCGTGGTCGCTGCGTTCATCGCATGTGGCGGTGCGCTCAAGGCCCCACTGCCGGTGGTTGCGGCCTCGAACTGCGGCTCGCTCGTCCCAGAAGCATGCAATCGCGCGCGCGGGCTGCTGTCTGCAGCGACTGGCTTCACCAACGTGCGTCACGAGTACATTCTAGATCCCACGAGCACGTTTGCGCCCGGACGAGGGGTCGAGCAAATGTCTGGCGGTCTTTGGAATGCATTGCCGATCGCTTGCGCGAAGCCACAGGGCGGTCCGCGACTCGATGGTCAATCGATCGACTTTGGTCAGAACACAAAGGTCGACGCGCAAACGATCGACTTTGGCTTTGTCGGTGTGTCGATCGACTCCACACTCGTGAGCGCAGAAGCAGACGTGTCGCCGTTCTTCAATGCAGGTGCAGAAGCGGGGATTCATCATGTGCGTCTGGTCGCGATCGCATTCGTTCGTGACTTGGATCCGCAGTTCTTCGAGGCGTCCGACGAGGTCTCTCTCTCGGGACAATCGTGCGCCTGCAGAAACGCGACACACTTCGTTGGCTCCGTAAAACTGGGCGGAATGCTCGCCTACGAGACGACTGTTCGCGAGGCTGACGTGCACATGACCGCACTCCAGCTCGTGAAGGCAAAGCTCAGCGCCAAAGACGCGACGATCACCGAGACGCGTGTAGGCGGACTCGAGGTCGATGGACTGGCCGAGCAACTCAACGGCAGTGGCGCGACGAAGCCACTCACGTTTCGTGTGTCGAATCCGGTGCCGGTCGCGTTTGCGGCATATCCGATCAGCGACGTGTGCAAGTTTGGATTTCCCGCGCCAGATGTCACACCTGCGATGGTCGACTTCGGCGACACGCCGTATGGACGCGAGTCACAACGACTCGTGCACGTGGTCAACCGCGCGAACTTCGACGTACGCGCGACGGTGGGCCGACGCGTCGTGGATGTTGGCGCGCGAGCAAGCGTAGATGTGCCTATTTCATGGGCTCCGGTGGGCGACGCCACGGGCTGCGATTCGCAACAACGCGAGGAGACACTCGTGTTCGCTCCGAAAGCAGAGGGCGCGCCCGTCGCACCACAACAACAGACTTCACGCATCGTGGAGACGATTCACGCAGGCAAGCCAACGGTCGTGCGCGCAGAACATGTCGACACGGGCGAGCGGCGCTCTCCAGACTACGCATCGACCGTTCGCGATTGGACCTGTCCGCCTGACTACGTGGTCGCGACGTGCCGTACGCAAGGCGAGTCGTGCGGAGACGGCGCCCTAGGCTGCTCGAGTCTGGGCTATTTTCTCGCGGCAGACACGGCGAACAACGGCTGTCACTTTGGGTGCAAGGGCCCGACGTCGATCATCGCGGCGTCGAACTACTGCCGATTCGACGCTGTGATGGAGTGCAAGCTCGCGTGCGGATCCGGCAACAATCAGCATAAGTGAGCGACTGCGCGCCGGGCAGAGCAAATAGTTCGCAACTCCCAGAACGTTTGGTCGAAGGGACTCCGAGGGCAATGACGCCCAGATGGAGCCTCACATGGACAATCGCATTCCTCCGTTTCGCCCAGACGTCGTCGCCGTTCAAAGCGCGCCACGACCTACACCCGCTTCTCCGAACGTGAACTTTTCAGCGGTGCTCGCACGCGGCGCTCGCGGAGTCGTCGCTGGCGCAGAGGCCGCGCTGAATGTGCTGCCGGGCGGTCCACTGCTCGCCGTTGCCATTCGCGGCGCAGGTGGCGGACTGAGCACGCCGATGATGGGCGGAGCAGGTCACGGTCATGGTGGCGCAAACTCGGCTGAGGGACCTGGCGCGACTGGTTCTAGCGGCACTGGCGCACCCGTTACGGGCGGCGGCACGGGTGGCCCGAGTGACGGCGGCATCGAGTCGTCTCTCCAGCAGTCGCAAGAGATGAACATGTATTATCTACAAATCCAGGAGCAGGTTAACGCTCAGAACCGCACGTTCTCCGCGCTCTCGAATGTGATGAAAGCCGAGCATGACACGGTCAAGACGGCCATCGGCAACATCCGATGAACGAAGGCTCGTTGTGCTAGTCTCCGAGGAGCAGCGATGAGCATCGATCGCATCGGAAAAGGAAGCGGCGCCGGCCCGAACTCGCCTCTCGACAAGAGTGCACAGGGCTCCGAAAAAGTAGGCGAGACGGGGAAACCTTTCGAGGTGTCTCGCCCCGGCGCTGCAGCACCCGCGCAGACTGCGAGCGCCGTGACAGGCGTCTCGCCGCTCGAACAGCTCAAAGCAGGCAAGCTCGACTTCGACGGGTACGTCAACGCAAAAATCGACGACGCGACCCAGCATCTGCAAGGTGTGCCCAAGGTGCAACTCGATCAGATTCGCTCGATGCTTCGTGATCAGATGACCGCCGATCCCGCGCTCGTGGACTTGGTGAAACAAGCCACCGGCCATGCGCCTACGCCTTCAAAGGAATGACGCGTGCGCCTCTCACGGCGCGGCTTGCTTTTAGGCGTTTCATCGCTCGCGTGCTCGCGACCGCAAAGCGCCTCGGGTACGCCTCCAACCAACCCGAACGCGCCCTCGGTCGCGACGGACGCGTCGGATCTTCGCGGACAAGTCGACGTGCTGGAGTGGTCGACAGAAGGCGTCTCGACGCGCGCGGCGATCATCGCGCCGAGATGGGCAGCGCCAACGCAGATGCCAGTGCTCATCGCATTGCATGGGCGCGGTGAAGCGATCAAGCCAGCGAGTCAGGGTGCCTTGGGGTGGCCTCGCGACTACGCGCTCGTTCGCGCGTTCGGTCGCCTGTGCAATCCACCGCTCACCGACGAGGACTACGAAGGCCTCAGTGATCCCGAACGACTGAAGCAAGAAAACGAACGCCTGCGCGCTCGCCCGTTTGCAGGCGTGATCGTGGTGTGTCCCCATGTGCCCGATCTCGACTTGAGTAAAGAGTCCGAAGTGGCTGATTTTGGGCGCTTTGTGATCGAGGTCCTCTTGCCGCGCGTACGCCGAGAGACCCGCGCGTTGGCCTCGGCGGCGTCGACTGGGATTGATGGCGTGTCACTGGGTGGGCATGTCGCGCTGCGGGTTGGTCTTGGTGCGCCAGATCAGTTCGGGGCGGTCGGCGCGCTCCAAGCAGCCATTGGCGACGAACGCGTCGGCGGCCTCACCGATCTCGCACTCGCCGCGCGCGCGAAGCGACCCACCCTCTCACTGCGCCTCACGACGAGTCACGACGACTACTATTCGAGTGCCAACCACGCGCTCTCCGAATCCTGGAAACACGCCGGCATCGCACACGACTTCGCAGATGTCCCCGGACCGCACGACTACCCCTTCAATCGCGGCCCCGGTTGCTACGAAATGTCGCTATGGCACGACCGCGTCCTTGCTCGGTAGGAGTCTGGTGTTTTTCGCCGATACCGGCTGACGAGAACCACCTGACTCCTACAGCCTAGATGCGCCGGGAGTAGCGCTGCTGCGGCAGTAAGCGAGTTTGGGCCTATTCGGCGGGCACCGCCCGGAACGTACTGCTGTACGTGAGGACGGATGACCATCGAAGAGGCCCAAAATCGCGATCTGACGCAGTAGTGCTAGAGGCCAAGCCATGGGGCTGGGGGGACGGTCTGGCTGCCGTGGCGGACCTCGAAGTAGAGCATTGAGCCTGCGCCATCGTCGCCCACTGTGCCCAAGCGTTCGCCCGCAGAGATGTCGTCGCCGACATGAACGTCCACCGTGCCGAGGTTGCCGCTCACCGTGTAGAAGTGATCACCGTGATCGACGATCACGATGCGGCCGTAGGCTCCGTAGCGATCGGCAAAGGCCACGCGGCCCGTGTAAACTGCACGCACAATCGAGCCCTCTGCGCAAAGCATCTCGAGACCGGGGCCGTCTGCGCCTTCACGTTTGGCATTGCGAACTTCGGCGCGACCGGCGATGGGCATCAGCAGTTTGCCGCGCGCTGAAGCGAACGCACCAAGAGCGACGTCGTCGCTCGGACCACCGACAGCGACGTAATCGCTGCCGGCGTTGGACGACTCGAATGCCTTGTCGAACGCCTGGTGCCGACGCCTCTCGTCTTCGATTGCCATGCGCGCGGCGTCCATCGACGTGCGTTGACTCGCAAGCGATTCACGATCGCGAGCCACGCGCTCCAAGTTCTTTGCGAGCTCCGCACCGTGCGTGCGCAGATGACCCTCGGCGATGAGATCTTGCTCGAGTGTGTGCCGGGCACGCTCGACGCGCATGGCGTGCGAGACGAGCGAATCGAATCCGGCGCCGACTGGCAGCATTCCTGCGCGTGTCAGCTTGTAATACGCGCGGCCCCTTGAGATGGCGCGCACGTGCACTTTGGCGATTTTTGGCCCCAGATCGGTGATCTCTTTGCGCGTAGCTTGATCTTCGGAATCGAGATCCGCGATGCGGCGATCAAGCGCAGCGAGCGCGAGTATCGGGTCGTTGCCCTTGTTCGACTGCGCTGCATGCGTCGGCGCGACGAAGAGCAGAGTCGCGATGAGTGCGACGAGTCCGCGCTGCATCACACGGTCACCAGCTTGCGCAGGCCGAGCGCAGCGGCGGTCGCGCCGAGCAATCCACCAATGGCGACCATCGCGAGGACCGCTTGCCATGGCAAAAATGATGGTTCGACACCGAGCATGCGCGCGAGCTCGCCGTCGATCCGCGAACGAAGAATCAAGAACATCGCTCCGAGGATCGCGAGCGCAAACGCCGCGCCCACTGCGCCCTGCGCGCTGCCCTCGATCAAGAAGGGACCTT
>JAYVXK010000892.1:0-4204 GCA_043785265.1 Myxococcales bacterium
GCGAGCGCGTCTTGGCAATCGAGATCGAGCGTGCCGTATGCCGTGGGATCACGCGGAGTGCTCCACGCCGAGAGAGCGACCTTGCGCCAGGTCGAGAGCTTGTCGATAACCCTTATTTTGGCCACCGATCGAGCTTATCATCGACTCGCACATGACGAGGCAGCGATGACTACGATGCTGGTGCGTCTCGGCGTTCGTGACCAAGAGCAGACCTTGCTCATCGACGAGGCTGGCGCGACAACCACGGGTGAGGTCGACGACGGAGCACGACGCGTCGCGGCCACTTTGTCTGGCGGCGCGCGATCGATGCGTGGCGCGCGCGTCGGCATCTTTGCATCGCCTGGGCGCGCGTTCTTGCACGCGCTCTTGGGCGTGTGGCATGCGGGTGGTTGTGCGGTCGTCTTGTCGCCCTTGCATCCCGAGCCTGAATCTCGCTTCTTCTGTGACGACGCCAGTGTGCGAGCGATCTTGGTGACGCCCGATCTCACTGCGCGAGCCCGAGAGTTCGCAGGCGAGCGGTCGGTGATCGACGTGACGACCCTCACCAACTCGACGCGGCGACTGGGCCCTCCTCCGGCTCGCGCGACGGACGACGCGCTCATGCTCTACACGAGCGGCACCACAGGCAAACCGAAGGGCGCCGTCCTCACGCATCAAAACCTCGTGACGCAAGCCTCGCTTCTGGAGACCGCTTGGGGTTTTGGTCCAAGTGACGTGTTGCTCCACGCACTGCCGCTCCATCACATGCATGGTCTCTGCATCGCGCTCCTGACTGCGGTCGCCTCCGGTGCCTCGACGCGCATGCTGCCAGCGTGGGATGCGGCTCGCGTTTGGGAGGGCATGCACGATTCGACTGTATTCATGGGCGTTCCGACGATGTACGCGAAGCTGTTTGCGGCGCTCGATGCCGCCGACGAGGTCACACGCGCGCGCTGGATCGCTTCTGCGAAGCGACTGCGTTTGGCGACGAGCGGCAGCTCCGCGATGCCCGTGACAGTCGCCAAACGCTGGGCCGCGATCACTGGCGTCATTCCACTCGAGCGCTTCGGCATGACCGAGATCGGCGTCGGCCTGACGAACCCTCTCGAGCCGAGCGCGCGCAAGGCGGGCTTCGTCGGGCATCCACTCGGATCAGTGGAGACACGCATCGTGGACGAACACGGAGACGCAGCCGTCGGCGAGCTCTGGATCCGCGGACCGAGTGTCTTTCGCGGCTATCATGGACGCGAAGACGCAACACGAGACGCATTCGCAGACGGATGGTTCAAGACCGGCGACACGGTGACGCGCGACGACGGTGGTGCGTTTCGCATCCTCGGACGCACGAGTGTCGACATCCTCAAGAGCGGTGGATACAAACTGAGCGCTCTCGAAATCGAAGAGGCGCTGCGCACGAACTCCGCCGTCGCCGAGGTCGCTGTCGTCGGCATTCCCGACGAGACATGGGGCGACCGCGTGGTGGCGTGCGTCGTGAAGCGCAGCGACATTGATGCCGAAGAACTGCGGGATTTTGCGAAGAAAATACTTGCACCTTACAAGTGTCCAAAGGACGTCGTGTTCTTTGATGAGCTGCCGAAGAACGCGATGGGGAAGGTGCAGAAGCCCCAACTGGTCGCCGATTTGAAGATGCGGAACTAGCGGGGCCCCGTTCCCGTCCCCGTCCCCGCTCCCGTCCCCGTCCTAACCCTAAGTGTCCACTTCCTAGACCTAAGGAGTCCTTTGCGGGCCGCTCCCGAGTCCCAGTTTCCGACTCCTCCCCGCAAGGCGGCGAAGCCGACTTCGAGGGGAGGACGGACGACCGGACCGCTCGCCCGCAAGCGCAGAGAGGCCGCGTACTCACGTTACTCTTGATGGATCTCCAAGACAGCGGACTCTCTGCGCGAGGACGTGCGGTCCGCTCGGCCGGGAGGGGCCTCAACTCGCGAATCTCTACGTGAAGAGCTCTGCTCTACCGAGGCATGTGTGCCCGCAGCTCGTCGCTCTTGATCACCCCGCTCGATCGGTAAACCACTCGCCCGCCTGCATCGAGAATCACAGTCGTCGGTACGTTGTGCACGTCGCCGAGTGGTCCTTCGGTCGTCAGCATCGATGTATCGCCCATCGCTGTGGGAAACGTCACGTGGAGCACGCGGGCGTACTGTTCGACGAGTTCACGGCCTGACGGATCCTGCAGCGCGATGATCGCATAATTGACCGCTTCGCCGTCGTGCTCGGACATCTTCACGAGATAGACGACCTGCGCTTGGCTCGGGATGTCCCAAGTCGTGATGAACGAAATGACGCTTGTTTTGCCTCGAAATGCGTCGCTCGACACGAGGCGCGCGTCGAGTGAATCGAAGTTGAACACGGGCGGGGCGACGCCAGCCGGTGTGCTCGTGCCGATGGGCGAGGCCGCGTCTCTCGCCGTGGACGGGCACGCCGTGACGACTGAGCAAAACAGAAGCGCGCGCAGGATCACGTCTCTTCCTTCTCGCCCCTCTGGCCCACGAAGCCGTCCTCTTTGTTCGCGAACAGCACGTTGAAGGTCGTGAGTGTGCCGTACGCTTGCGTCACGTATTGCTGCATCTGAACTTTTTCTTCGTCAGACAGTTTGGTGTGCGCGTTGAGTCGTTGCTCGAGCACACGCAGTCGATCGCGGATCATCACGATCTTGTGAAACAGCGAGTCGATCGGAATGCGTTTTTCTTGCGTGCCTTCTTTGCCGGGCTTGAGAATCATCTCGCCGCCTTGCCAGCGACCTCCGAGTTCTACCTCGCCTGCGCCGAGTTCTTCACGGATGACCTCACGAAGCACGGATCGAAATTCGTCAGCGTCCATGTCGAGTAACTCCTCGGGGATGGTGATGGGTGCGCGTTCAACCGTAGCCTCGCCGCTGCTCGAGACAGTGCGTCGCGTGCGAGGTGTGCGAGCAACCTTGGGCTGCTCGGCCTTGAATGTGCCGCGTTTGACGTATCGGTTGCATGTGTTGTTTTCGTAGAGGGGGGCGGGCCACACACCCAAGAGACACTCACCGGCACGCCGAACTTCCCCGCTCTGGCCATCGATTCGTTCGTGGACTCGCACGAAGCGCGCGCAGTTGCCGCAACGACCATCCAGCGGATCGCTCATGCTGCGTGTTCGCACCCGGTATCGAGACCGAACAAGTGCGCAAATGTGGCGAGCGCGTTGGGGGCCGAACGACCTTCGCGACGATCGGCGAGTACTGCGTGAGCAAGTTCGTCGATCACCAAACCGAGCGGCGCAGACACGAGCTTTTCTGTCGTCAGTGCGGCACCGAGGTTTGCGACTGTGTCTTGGTGTCGGAGAGGTTCGTGTTGTGCGCTCAGGACTCCTCGGTCGGGCGAGTAGTGACACACGAGAACTTCTACGAACGACAGGTAGAGCGGCACGGAGATCACGCAGACCCGATCGAGATGGGTGCCGCCGACGAGCGCTCGTGCGATGCGATCTACCGCAGTATTTCCGATCGATCGTTCAATTCGAGCGCGACGGGTCTCGTCAGTTTCCACCGCGATGAGCGGAGCATAAAGGGCGATTGGGGGTACACCCAATGTGGGCGCGTCTTGTTCGAGAGCGTCGAGCCATGCGCGTCGACCGGCGTCGTCGAGCGACTCGTATGCGAGAGCAGCCGCGAGAGCTGCGTCTGCATCCGAAGCCAATGCCACAAGCCAGCTACGCCACGCCGCGCTCGCCACGGGCTCGCTCCCCAGAACGTCCACCATCCAGCGCATTTCGATAACACTTCGCGCCGCCGCTCACAACTGCGGCCAAGCACTCCACGAGTCGTCTTTTCGGAGCAGCGCGTTGTACTCGCAAAAGCTCGTGGCGTTGCCGTTTTGGTCCATCAAATGATGGCAGCAGTTGGCCACGCGATCTTGGTCGTAGGTGTAACGATCCATGAACGGCTTGATGGCGACAGTGAAGACGTCGCTCGATCGCACGAGGTGCTTACCCAAACTCGCGGCGATGCGCTTGCGCAGGCCACCACCCGTGCTCACCGCGCGCTGCAATTCGTCGGTCGACAAAAGAGTCTTGTAGGCAACCTCGCCGATGATCTTCTCGAGATCGACATAACGAATGATGTTGCGCACGAGTCCGAAGCGACGAACAAAAAGTGTGATCCAGCCGCAGTTGGGATGACTGCACGGAATCGGCACGAAGTCTTTCAGGCCCATTTTTACGCGTGCTTGGCGTTGCACGGCCT
>JAYVXK010000893.1:0-13220 GCA_043785265.1 Myxococcales bacterium
GAGTCTCAAGTTGGACGAGACGGTCAACACGCACGTCGCGCTCGCGCGTTGCCTCGACCTCGACGGTCGCACCGCGAGTGCGTGGGGTGAGTACCTCACGGCCTCTAAAAAAGGCGCTGGCACGCCTGCTGGGCAATACGCCTCCGATCACGCACACGAACTCGAAAAGCGGCTCATCAAGATCAAGATCGTGATGCAGCTCGTGCCAGACGACATCGTCATCAAGCTCGACAACGAAATCATCCCAAAAGAGTCGGTCAACGGAGAGCTTCCTCTTGATCCGGGCCAGCACAACATCGAGGCCACGGCGAAGAACAAACACAAAGCAGAAAAGCATTTCAAGCTGACCGCTGACTTGTCACCCTTGTCCATCCCTCTCTCTCTCGAGGACATGACCGCCGACGAGATCAAGGCGCAAGAGCAGCAAGGCAAGGGCAACGGTGGCGGCGGCTCGGAAACGGTCGAAGAATCAGGCAGTCCCGTGCGCCGATGGATCGGCGTTGGCCTCATCGGCCTGGGCGTGATTGGCATCGTGTACGGAGTGGTTGCTCTCGTCAGCGCGACGGGCGAGGCGAGCAAGTTCAACCAAGAAGGTGCAGGCCTCAAGACCTGCAACACACTCGCGAACAGTACGCCGAGCGCTAACAACGCCGTCGACCCACGCCCGTGTCACGTGACCGACTCGACTGGACTCACCTATGCCGATCGCGCGAACCGCTTTTACATTCAGATGGGTGTCGCGGGCGGTCTCGGTATCGTCTTCGCGGGCGTCGGCACGGCTCTCTTGCTCACGTCTTTTGGTTCGAAGAAAGTCGTCAAACGCGACGAAACCACAGTCTCGTTCGCGCCGATCCTCAGCCCGTCGATGGGTGGCATGAGCGTGTTCGGTCGGTTCTGAGCCCGTGACCAAACTCACTCTGGTTCATACGATCGAATGCGACCTCGACGCATTCTGGAGTTCGTTTTTCGATCGTGACCTCACCGCCCGTCTCTTCATCGAAGGGCTCGGTTTTCGCGACTACAAGACCACCGAGCAAATCGAAACAGACGACGCGATCACCCGCAAAATCAAGGCAGATCCGAAGTTGTCGATGCCAGGGCCGGTCGCCAAACTGCTTGGTTCGAGTTTTCACTATGTCGAAGAAGGACGCTTCGACAAGGCGACCAAAACGTGGCGCTGGAAAATGATCCCAAGCGCACTCACCGACAAACTCCATGTCAACGGCGTGCTCACCGCGACCGCCCTCGGCGACTCGAGAGTGAAGCGCGAGATCGAGATCACCATCGAAGCCAATGTGATGATGGTCGGTGGACTCATCGAAGACACCTTCAAGAAGCAGATCTCTGACGGTTGGACCAAAGGTGCCGAGGTTCAGAACCAATGGCTCCGCGACGCTGCGGCGAAGTAACGCTACTTGCGCCGATCGTCCTGGGCGCGTACGTAAGCGCTTCGCATGGCCTCTACGTTGCGTCCGCTGCTCGAAGCGCTGAAGTCTGATCCGATCGTCATCGATGGCGCGATGGGCACGCAGCTCTACGAGCGCGGAATATTGTATAGTGCATGCTTCGAGGAACTGGCCATTTCCAGGCCCGAAATCGTCACGCGTGTGCACGAGGACTACGTGCGCGCGGGGTCGACGTTCATCGAGACGAACACGTTCGGCGCCAACTCGTTGCGACTCGAGAAGCACGGCCTGCAGCATCGAGTCCATGAACTCAACCTCGCGGCGGTGAAACTGGCCAAGCAGGCAGCGGCCGGCAAAGCCTACGTCGGCGGAGCGATGGGACCCTCGGGTTACTTTCTCGGTGAGGCGAGCCAAGACGATCTCGATCGTGTTGGCGCCGCGCTTCGCGAGCAAGCAGAAGCTCTCGTGGAGGGAGAGGTCGACGCGCTCGTCATCGAAACGATGCGTCAACCGGCAGAGTTGCGCGTCGCTATCCGTGTCGCGAAAGAGGCTTCTGGGGGCAAAATTCCGGTGTTTGCGCACGTGTCGGTCGACGAGCACGGCCGCATGGCAGACGGCACGAGCAGCGAAGACATCGCCAAAGAGATGCGCGATCTCGGCGCAGATGTGATCGGGGTCAACTGCTCGGACGGCCCGATGAATGTCATGAGCGCCATCGAGTCGATGCTCAAGCTCGGCTTGCCCGTGTCTGCTGTGCCAAACGCCGGTTTGCCTCGCCGCGTGGACGAGCGACTCGTCTATGTGTCGACGCCAGAGTACTTCGGTGTGTACGCGCGGCGCATGTTCAAGCTCGGCGCGCGTCTCGTCGGTGGTTGTTGCGGGACGACTCCAGAACACATCAAACGCATCGCCGCTGCGGCGCGCATGGCGAGCGCGACCGACGGCGACGATCACACTGAGAGAGATCCACGCGACAAGCTCGACTCTGCAGAAGTGATCAGCATCTCACTTCCAGGCAGTCCCGTGCCCATGCGCGAACGCAGCACTCTCGGCGAGAAGATCGCCAAGGGTCGCTTCGTCGTCTCGGTCGAGGTCAACCCACCGATCGGCCTTGATTTGGCCAAGTCGGTCGCTGCTGCCAAGATGCTCATGCAAGGCGGGGTCGACGTCATCAACATCGCGGATGGCGCGCGCGCACAAGCCCGCATGGGCAACCTGGCGATGGCCGCGCGTGTACAGCGTGAGCTCGGCATGGAGACCATCCTCCATGTGTGTGGTCGCGATCGAAACCTCCTCGCGTCACTCGCGCATCTGCTCGCGGCCTCCGAACTCGGCGTTAAAAATCTCGTCATCATCACCGGCGACCCACCGAAGATGGGCGACTTCCCAGACGCGACGCCTGTCTACGATCTCGATTCGATCGGACTGCTCAAGCTCGCCTCGCGGTTGAACCACGGCATGGATCCGGCGGGAAAACCGCTCGGATCTCACACGTCGTTCGTTCTCGCGACAGGCGCCGAACCCGCAGCGCTCAACTACGAACGCGAGCTGAATCGACTCCGACAGAAGAAGGCAGCCGGCGCGGAGATCGTGATGACGCAGCCCGTTTACGATCCGGTCGTGCTGCGTCGCTTCCTCGATGACATCAAACCGCTTGGTCTGCCGGTCCTCGTTGGATTGCTCCCTCTCGCGAGTTATCGCAACGCAGAATTTCTGCACAACGAAGTGCCGGGCATGCAGGTGCCCGAGAGTGTGCGCGAACGCATGCGCAAAGCTGGAACCGGACCGGCTGCGCGCAAAGAAGGCGTGACCATCGCACGGGAGATGCTCGAAGCCGTCCGCGGTGACGTGGCAGGCGCGTACGTGATGCCGCCGCTCGAGCGATACGAACTCGCTCTCGAAGTGGTCGATGGTTTCTTGGACCACAACGGATGAGAGCAGCGCTCTGTTTGCTTTCGTTGTCTGCGTGCTCACATTCATGTGCGCCCCAAAATCAGCCTGATGCCGACTCCGACGCGCACGACACTGTCGATGCGAAGCCTGCTGCGTTTGCGCCCACACGTTGCTCGCCCGCTGCGGACGCGATCCCATTCGACAAGCTCGGCATGGGCGAGGTCACCGGCGACCTCGTGAGCGCGGACAATCATGTGTATGTTGCAAGTATCAAGAACGGGTTCGCGTCTGTCGGAATCGGGAGCGCCGCGCTCAATCACCTGGAGTGGACGCCGCTCGGGCCGACACTGGGCGATGCGCCGCCTCCCGAATTGATCGCCACGAGCGATCGCACCTACGCGTTGCACTGGGAACGAGCAGACGCGTCGACGGCTCGTTCGATCGCCGTCACGATGATTCGTCCTTCGATCAAGCGCGTGTGGTCGATCTTGGAAAACGATCTTGGTGAGTCGTTCGCGATCGATGCGGCATTTGCAGGGCCGCGCGGTCTTCTCGCTTGGGACACGAGTCATGGCGTTCGGGTGGCTGCTCTCAAAGAGGCAACTGATCCAACCCCGCACGCGCTTTCTCCACCGGGTGTGTTCGCGAGCGCGCCGCGCGTGATTCGACGATCGAGCGACTATGTCGTCGTTTGGAGTGAGCGAAAAATCGATGCATTCGCTGACGGCGCGCCGCGCACGCAACCAGGCGAGTCGATCGAGGCACCTGGCGAGGCGCGCGCGTACGAATGGCTGTCTTTTGCGGCACTCGATGACGATGCCGCCGCGAAGGGCGCGACCCATCGCATCACCTCGGAGTCTGGACACATCGGCCGATTCGACGTTGCGTTGAACGACGACGACTCGATCGATGTCTACGGAACTGAAGAAGTCGACGACACCACGCACGAGGACATCGGGGGCCGCGTCCTTCGTGTGACCATCCGTGGCGATCACGCCGATGCGCCGGTCCCGATCATTTCGAGTGGCGTGGGCCGAGGGGAGCCATCCATTGTGCGATCGACCCAGGGTTCGTGGCTATTTTATGAAGACACCATCGGTGGTTCGCGCGCCCTTCCACTGGGGCTTGCGGGTGTGCCGCTTGGATTGCCGAGCCTCGAGCCCGCTCTGGCAGACGTGCGGCTTGCAACTCCACCAAACGATTCGAACGTCTGGCTGGGCGTCTCCACGGCCTCGATCGCCCGCGTTCATTGCTCGATCTCGGAAAACCCAGTTGATGGGGGATTCAACGGTTCTTTTCAAACGAACGGTGTCGGGCATTGATGGAGTTGCCGAAACCGTCTACCTTTCGGCCCGTGCCATCCTCCGACCTCTTCGTGGCTCGCAAATCACGCGCGCAATTCGCCGCACGCGTGCCGCGCCGATCTCAGCGGAAGGTTCGCCCAAGTCACCGCAGCACCGGAACGTTCGACCGGGCCCATAGCTCAATCGGTCAGAGCCCCCGGCTCATAACCGGGCTGTTCCTGGTTCGAACCCAGGTGGGCCCACCGTTCATCCAGGGGCGGCACGCGCCGCCCCTCCCCAAAAAAACGTGGTTTTTTGGGGACCCCTCCCCACGCGGTTGCTCCGCCCAACTTCGATCCGCTGTTTCCCAGCGGTCGCGCGGGCATTCGGACACAGAAAAAAGCGCCAAACGGGGGTAATTTGCAATGCAAGGAGACTCACGTTGACAGTTGTCGCGCAGATCACAGCCCTCGAAGAGCTGGCCCAAATTGATGCAGAGCTCAAGGTTATGGCAGACGAGTTGGCGAAGGAGCAAGGCGCGCTGGGCACGCGCAAGGCGAGCCTGCAAAAACTCGAAGAGAAGCTGAAGAGCGACCGCGCGCAACTCGCGGCGATCGAAAAGCTCAAGAACGACTACGTCATCGAAGTCCGAACGATGATGCAGCAGATCGAACACTCGCGAGACAAGATGAACCGTTCGCGCACCGAGCGCGAAACGAACGCCGTCCAGCGAGAGCTCGAGGAACTACGCAAATTGATGCGGGATCGTGAGGACGAGGTCGGCAAGCTGACGACCGACGCAGACGCTTGCAAGCAAGTGATCGACGTCACCGAGACCGAAGCCAAAGCCATCGCGTCTGAACTGGGCGACACCGAAGGCGCCATCACCAGCAAGCTCGGGTTGCTCGAAACGGCACACGCAGCGAAATCGAAAATCCGCGCTGAGATCGTCAAGCGCATCCAGCCGATTTCGTTTCGTCGCTACGAGATGGTGCGCATCAAGCGCGGCACAGGACTCGCGTCGACCACCGACGGCACGTGCAAAGCGTGCAACATGAGCCTGCCGCCGCAGTTGTTTCACAAGCTCCGTCGCGAGGCATTGATCGAGCAGTGCCCGTCTTGCAATCGACTGATCTATTTCGTGGCGCCGACACCTGTGGCCGAAGCAAAGGGTTGAGCGGGGGATTGTTTTGAAAAGTTGCAGGACGTGTCAGAGGACCTACCCCGACGAAGCAGGCTTCTGCCCAGCCGACGGCATGGCCTTGGTGAACACGAGCATGGTGCCGCTCGCTGTGTCGGACGACGCCCGCATCGGACAAAAACTTTGCGACCGCTACGAGATTCGACGCGTCGTCGCTGACGGCGGCATGGGCCGCGTATACGAAGGTATCGATCGGCAAAACAACACCCGCATCGCCGTGAAAGTGTTGCACGACGACATCTCCAAAGACGAAGTCGCGCTCTCTCGCTTCAAACGCGAGTACGAGATTTCGAGCCAATTGCCTCACGATCACATCGTGAAGGTCATGGACTTCCAGCGCGACGAGCAGAACAAAGTGTGGCTGCTCGTCATGGAGTTCTTGGACGGCGAAGAACTTCGTCTCGTCATCAAACGCGAGAAAAATAACATCCCGCCGGAGCGAGTGATTCGCATGCTCTCGCAGGTGGCTGTGGGCCTCGACGCCGCGCACGCAAAGCAGTTCGTCCATCGCGATCTCAAGCCGGACAACTTGTTCTTGTGTGGCACGCACGACGGCGACGTCGTCAAGATCCTCGATTTTGGATCGGTGAAAGACAAAAACAAAGACGCGAAAAAGCTGACTGTGATGGGCACGACGATCGGGTCGCCCTACTACATGGCGCCAGAGCAAGCTCAAGGCCTCGAGACTCTCGACGCGCGCGCCGACGTGTTCGCGCTCGCTGCGATTACTTACGAGTGCTTGTGCGGAAGCGTGCCTTTCACTGGCACAAACGGCCCGTCGATTCTTCTCGCCATCTTGACCAAAGATCCTGATCCGCCGACGATCGTCGGCAAGGCCTCGCGCTGGCCGATCCCGCCCAAACTCGACGAGGTGATGGAAGAGGCGCTCGTCAAGAATCCCAACATTCGCACGCCGAGTGTCGGCGCTCTGGCAGACGCGGTGGGGCATGCGTATGGGCTCGTGGGCGATCATCGTGGATGGGCGAAGACCTCCACTTCCAAGCTCAAAGAAGAAGTCGACTTGGCGCGGCCAAACACGCTTCAAAAAAGAGCGCCAGCGATGGAAGCCGCAGCCGATCCGTTCGCTGCGCCACCTGCGCAACCAGGGCCGGGATATCCGCAACAACAACAGGGCGGCTACCCACAGGGACAATCGTCTTATGGGTCCGGACAATCGATGGATCAAGCCTTCGCGAATGTTCGCGAGCAGGACTACGGGGCCGGTGTTCCACAGAAGAGCGTCGTTCCCATTTGGGTCATTGCGGTGATCGTCTTTGGTGGTGTGCTCGTGCTCACCGTGGGCATCGCCGTTTTTGCGCTGGCCAGGTGAAGGGGCAACTGCTCGCGCTTGCGACGTTCGCTCTCGTCGTCATAGGCGTAGGTGGCGCGACGTGGGGTTGGATCCGCACGCGCGACGAAGTCTACGATGATGGTCGCGAGATCGCGCAATATGGCGTGCATCCTTCGTCTACGATCAACGTCCCTGACGATGTCGTGCTGCCTACCGTCGCCAGCGCGGGGCCGCTGGATCCGCGACTGCTCGACATCTCCGTCGGGAAGAAAGCGGTTCGCGTGCATGGACGCATTGCCCTCGACGTCCCCGATGACGCTGCGGCGGGTTTTGGCCCATCGCACGTCAATGGCGCTCTCAAGTTGCAAGAGCTCACGCCCATGGTCACGTGGGGTCGCAAGCTCGACGTCGCGGTTGACGCGGACGCGAGCGAAGCAAACCTGCTCATCGACGAGCAAGCGACTTATGCAGAACTGGTAGAGGTCCTCTACACACTCGGCCAAGCGGAGTTGGCGACCTTCCACTTTGTCGTGCGCATGCCGGCAGGTCTTGGTGTGATCGATTCAATTCTTCCTCGCAGTGGCAATGAGCGATCCATGGCGCACGGCGTGTGCATCGTGCCGGAGGGGCTCCGCGTGTTCTCGACAAACTTCAGCGCTCACGCCCCACGCACCACGTTTGGTGCAGGTTGCGTTGCAGGCGCATCAGGCGTCGTCGCCGGCTGGACCGACACTGGTTTCGACGTGCCGAGCTTGGCCGCGTGCTTGAAAAAACTCGACGACATTGACGTGCACGCCGAGGGCGAGCCGTCGCATGGTCCAAAGACACCAATGGTCGTCGCAGCGCGGGCAGACGTCCGCTTCGGTCGAGCGCTGACCGCGAGAGTTGCGCTCGGTACACTTGGTCTCGAACCGAGATGGGGCGCCGCATGCGACGCGCCGACTTTGCCCTAGTTTAGAGGGCGATCCGTATCGCCGAGAGCGACGGAACACTCACTCGCAAGGCTCCGACCGGCGCAGTTGGCGCGATCACATAGCCACCAGGAAGGTGGTCGTACTTGAAGTAGTGACCTGCCTGGGTGACCGTGGTCGCGCCCTCGTAAGTCACGAGCACCGACTCGCCCTCGACGTCGTGGTGCTGCACCACATCGCGCACACTCTTGGGCGTGCCGTCTCCCGCCAACGAGATGCGTGTAAAATGCATGTTCTGCGGCGCGGTTGCTTGGATGTGCGTGTTCACGTACGTCATTCGGGTCGCCAGAGCCTTGTACGTGTAGTCGCTGATCCACTCGGGTGGGCAATAGCTCATCATGTCTGCCGTGTACGACGGCACCAGCGACTGATCGGACAGACGGTAGCCCTGCACGCCGATCGTCCCATCCGAGTAGGGAAACTTCGGATCGATCCCCGCCGGTCCACCACACGGTGCATGCGAGCGACCCATCGAGTGACCAATCTCGTGCGCGACTGTCTCTTGTGTGTAGTAACCGCCAAAGCCAATGACGGCGTTCGCGCGCTGGTCTGCATCCGTGGGTCCGGCGAGTGTCGCGAGGCCTAAAATGCAGCTGCCGGTGCAGTAGGCGCCAAACGAAGACGCGGGGTTGAAGAGGCCAACGTAATAAACGTCGCTCTTCGGCGCGTCCGCCGCGCGCTGATCGAGGATGCCTTGCAGCACGGTGTCCCAACCTGTTCCGTCCGCGAGAATCTGGCTCGCCCATGGCAACGGAGGGCCAACATCGATCAACACCTCGCGTGCGGGATAGAGGTCGAGCATTTCTTTCTTGATGCCATCGAGTGCGGTCGTGCCGGTCACGGGCAACCGCTGCGAACCGTCGACGTCGTATCGCACCGGGACGATGTGGATGTGCACGCTGCCAGGACTCGCGTCGACTCGCAGCGCGTCGTTTGATCCATCGGCGGGATACCGCACCGTGGCGATGTCGTCGCCCAGCGCGTCGAGCTTGGGATCGCGAACCACCAGATAATAGGGCACCATCGCCTTGCCGCCGAATGTCGACGCGTCGATCGCAAAATCGAAGGTCGAGTCGATCGAGTCTTCGTTCGAGCTTGCGCCAAGGTCGAGCGACGCCTTCAGCACCTGCTCGCCAGCCGTTTGCATCAGATGCAGTTCGGCATCGAGATGCCGCAATCGCCAACGCGTGTTTTTAGGTACGGCCACGAATGCGCGCACGATCCCAGCGCGCCGCGCGACGATCGGTGCGTTGTAATAAGGGACGGCCACGCCATCGTTCATCAGGTCTATTTTCACGACCTGGTAGGCAGCGAGTTCAGTCAGTGTCACGAGTGACGACAAGGCGACCGGCGGCGATGCATCCACTCTCCCAGCGTCCGCTACAGGACCGGGCGATGCGGTGCTGCCTCCGCACGCGATGCCAAGTGACAACATGAACCACCGCATTGATCCATGATCTCACGCTGGGCGACCGACGCCAAGTCCACCTTTCGCGGCAAGCTCAGCCCTTGTTGCGATCCCTGCGCTTTTGCGCGAGTCGCTCTGCAGCGCTCAGCTTTGGTCCTGCAGCGGGTGTCGCCGGTCCCGGTGCGCCGGGTCGTGGCGGACCGAGCGGCGGGGGTGTGCCCACGATCGGTCGCTCGCCCAGGTGTTGCGCGCGTGGGGGCGATGCATCGAGGATCGACGGACCGCCCGCCTGAGTAGGGCGCGCCAATTTCCTGGCGAGCAAAGCCTCGTTCGTCTTGGTGCGCGCTTCGCTGCGTTGACGCTCGCTGGCTTCTGCGAATGCCATCGTGGCGCGCTTCTCCGATTCGGTTTGCCGTACACGCGCGCCTGCGACGGAGAAAAACTTGGTGATGAATTCAGGCATGCCGAGTCGTCTTGCGCCGACACCGAGCAGCATCGAGATTGCCGCGATGAGCACGAGGGGCGCGCCGAGTGGCGTGTACGCAAAGCGTCGGGCTGCGCGATCATCATAGATGCCCGCGAGAGTGTCGCGCACCTTGCCGTCCGTCATGCTCGCGATACGTGAGAGCAACACACGGTCGGTGCCGGTCGGTCGCAGCTCTTCGCCAGCCGAGAGAACGGAGCCTGTGGTGCCGACGGCTTCGTTGCTCAGCTCGTCTTTGGCCGTAGCGACATACGTGCCTGGTCGCGACAGCGGTACCGTCGCCGCGTATCGACCTGCGCCTACCGCTTCGAGTTGAACGTCTCGCGAAAAACCATCTGGCCCCGCGACGTGCACCGTCAAGCGCCGAAACGTCTGCGCGCGACCATCATCTCCGACGACATCTGCGCGCACATGCAGTTCGCCGCCCGATGCGTCGCTCTCCAGTCGCACGCGCGGGTCGTCTGCCTTTCGCGCCGTATCGCGCCCGACCTGCCCCATGAGCTTCACGCCACCGGGCCATTTGAGCCACGCCGAGCCCCATCGATCCTTGAAGTCACTCGTGAACGCAGCCGAGCGCCCGATGCCCACGGCCCACGTCGCGAGGATCGGATCACCCTCGGGCCCCGAGAGCACCACCTGCGCACGAGGCTTCGCCTGTGCCACCACATACCCATGGAGTACGGGCGCGCTCGTGAAGTCGATCCCTCGTGTGGCGGCCGTGGGATCGCCCACGCTGATCTTGAAGTCTTGCTCTTTGATCGAGCTCTTGGCGGCGAGGATGGTCTCTTGCGAAAAAACACTCGGCAACTTGGTCGCGTCTTCGATCAGATAAAATCGTCCGCCGCCAAGCTTGCTCAGCACTTCGAGTTCGGGTGAGTCGCTCCCCTTGCCCAACGAGATGACACTGGTGGTCATGCCTTTTGCGGCTGCCGCGGTCACGAGCGCGCGGCAACCCGCAATTTGCTCAGCATCGGCGCCGTCAGCAAACAACAAGAGGTGTTTGAGATTGACCGTTTCTTTCTCGAGAGCCGCGTAGCCTTCGCGTAGCGCCAGATCGGTGTAGATGCCGCCGCCGCCCACGCCAACCGCCCTAATTTTAGCCCCAATCGCGCTCGAGTCGTTGACGGGGCCAAGCGGAATTGTCCATGCCGCGATCGTGTCGACGTGCTCGACGCCGAGGCGATCACCCGGTCCCAGTAGCATCGCGCTCCGAGCCGCCGCTTCGTTGGCCAGCGCGAGTTTGGTTTGGCTGCCAACCATCATGCCCATCGATCCCGAGTAGTCGATCGCGATCACCTCAGCGAGTGACGCGCGGCGCTTCTCTTCTTTGAGATCGAAGTTCACCGGAGACACGTCCTCGACTGGCGTTCGCGCATAACCACCAGGTCCCATCGAGCGGTCGCCGCCCATGATCATCAACCCGCCGCCGAGATCACGTGTGTAGCTCGCCATCGCGTCGATCTGCGTCGTGCTCAGGTCGCTCGCGCGAACGTCACTCAAGATGACGAGATCGAAACCTGCAAACCCGCCGACGTCATCGGGCACACCAGAAGTGCTCCGTTCGACGGTCTTGAAGCCGCTCGCCTCGAGCGCCTTCGCGAGAGGTTGTCCCGAACCTTTGTCGCCCTCGAGAATCAGCGCGAGCGAGGGCCCGCGCACGCGCACGAACGCGGATCCCGCATTGTCTTCGGGCGATCCGTCTGCGTTGGGATCGGCTGCAGTGACTTCGACATCATAGCGATGCAGGCCCGGATCATTTGCGACCTCTCGCAAGCGCAGCACGTCTTCACCCGCGGACACGTGAACTTTGCCAGTGTGGATGAGTTCGCCGTCTCGTTTGACGCGCACTTCCACGTCGGTGGCGTTGGTGCTCGACGTCACGACTCGGAAGTCGAGAGGCTCGCCCTCGTCGGCATGACTCGGCGCTCGAACGGAGACGATGCGCACATCGGGAAACGTCTTCTGATCGAGAGCGATGACATCGATTGGCACGTCTGCCGCGACCGATGCGGCTGCTGCGCTGAGGGCGTCACCACGCGTCTGCACGCCGTCACTCACCAAGACGAGTCGCGCCGCAGTGTCACTCGGCAATTCGGCGAGCGCGCGTCGAATGGCGGCTTCGATGTTGGTGCCATCTCGTCCGACTTCGATGCGCTGCGGAGGTGGAAGGTCACTCTTTGGCCGCGGAGGGTCTTCGGTGGCGGCCTCCGCACCAAACACGATCGTCCCCGTGCGATCATCGTCGTGCATGCCTTTTTCAGCGAGTTTTTGCTCTGCTTGAATGCGCGTCTCCGCGCCCGGCACGAGATCGATCGATCGACTGCGATCGACCATCACGAGGATCGTGAGTCGATCGAGCGGCCGACCCAACTCGGGTTCAGCGACAGCGAGCGCCGCCGCGAGCGCGCCGATCGACGAGAAAAAAATCACGAGCGATTTGCGCCACCGAGTCATGCGCGCAGGCAACAGCGAGAAGCGCCAAGCGAGGACCAGCGCGAGGATAGCCGGCAGCAGCAACGCGATGGGCCGATTGAATCGAACGTAGGTCTCGCGAATGAGCTGCGCGTGAACGAAGCCTTGATACGAGAGCGGAATCACCGCGAGCACAGCGAGAAAGATCGAGCCTGCGCCCAGGTTCTTTTTTCGCTTCAAACGAACGACCAATGCCACGGTGGCGATCGCGATCACGAGCGCGAGCACCAAGTAGCCAAGGCGCGGCAACGGAGGAAAGTTCACGCCGCCTCCTGGTCTTGACCACGCCGCGTAGCGGACGTGCCGTCCCCTTTTGGTTTCGACGCGGGCGCCTGACGTGTCAGCCAGAACAGATCGATCGCGATGAGCAGCGTCGCGAGCAAGGCAAGCCAAAGCCCCCACTCATGATGCGCGTCTGCGAGTCGCGATGCGCTCGTCGAGGAACCAAGTGTGGCGTCGACGTTGACTGGTTTGGGCGTAATGTCGCTCTCTTTGTCGCTCGTGAGGTTCGCCGCAATGAGCTCTGTGCCCACGTGCGGCATGGTCCACTTCGCGTTGTAAAGACCTGCCCTCTCGACAGGAGGCACGATCGCAAAGCCTCCTTTGGCGTCGATGTCATGCTCGGGCATGCCCGGTCCGTCGACTGTGATCTTGGCGACGTTCGCGGGCACCGCAATGCGGAGCGGGTCGCCGGTACGCACGGGACCCAGCGCGCCTTGCGACCGATGCAGACGGGCGGACTCGACTACATTTCTAATGAAAAGAACGAACGATGCTTTTAGCGGCCAGTCGCTCTCGCCCACGTCGAAGC
>JAYVXK010000894.1:0-4190 GCA_043785265.1 Myxococcales bacterium
CGGTGCTCCCTCGACAGGCGGCGACGAGTGGCACGATTGGCAGCGGGTCGCGAGCTCTGCTTGGACATCGCACGGAAGCCGACTCGCTCCTGGGTCAACAACAGGCGGAGGCGACTGTTGAACAGCGGATGCGCTCGACATGTAACAACCGGCCGCGATTGCGCCCACAAACAGGGTCCCAAATGCAAAACCTAGATGACTGCGCATGGCTGATTCTCATTGCTCGAAACGCTCGGCTCCGACGCCGAGGCGTGGCGTGTGGTAGCAAAGGAGTGTGGCGTCGTCCATCGCGCTCGTCGTGATTGTGGCCGCGGGGCAAGCGCATGACCCATCGACTACGTCACTTGTCGACGCGACGCGAGTGACCGCCGGCGTGCAGGTGATCGTCGAAGAGAGCGCGTCCACCACGGATAGGACGCGCTCGCGTTCGCCGTTCGAGATCACGCCGACGCGGTTGCAGTGATCGTTTGGGAACCCGATCATTCGCGCGCGAATGTTCATTTGCATCGAGAGGGCGACCCACGCTGGCTCGACCGCGCCGTGGGATTTCAGGCTGCAGATGCTCCTACCGAGCGCGGCCGCACGATCGGTTTTGCCATCGCCTCGATGTTGCCAGAACCCGTTTCACCAGTACTTGCCGATCATCCGGCACCGCCAATCAAGGCGATCACGCCACCCGCGGAAGGAGTTCGCGCGCCAGACAATCGGCGGAACTGGCGCGGCGCAGTGGATGGGAGCGGACTAGGTGCGCTCGCACTCGGTGGCGCTGGGAGTGGCGGTGGATTTGCGATCGCAGGGCATGTGGGGCTTGTTTCGCGCGTGTCGCTGCGTGCAGGTCTTGGATTTTGTTTTGGGCAAGTTCGTGCGGCCGCGGCGACATCATTCACATTCGTTGGAGCACTCGGTCTCGCTTGGCGCTGGGTCGAGCCGACGGACAATCAGCGCTTCGGGTTCGGCGGAAGTGCGTCTCTGATGATCATGCAACAGTCTCTGAGTCGGCCCTCTGCCACCGACGCGACGGCGACCATCACGCAAGGACGATGGGTGTTTCCTGGTGGACAACTTCTCCTGGAGGGCTCTGTCGATCTTTGGTCGAGTGTTGCGCTCTTACTGACGACAGGCGTTGAGGCCGTGGCGGGTGCAACAGATGTTTGGGTCGCGGGCCGACCTGTGAGCACATTGTCTCCATGGCGATTGGTCGGTGAAACAGGGGTCCGCGTGCGTTTTTAGGTTCGCTGTTGCTGTGCCTGTTCGTCTGGTTCTGAAGGTACACTTACTCTTGAGACCCATGTCTTCGTCGAACCCTGCCCGCAAACTGCGACTCGTCCCGCTGCCTGTGGCGGACCCGCCGGCTCGACGAGCGAGTCCTGCGCTCGACGACACGGAGTTGCTCACCGCTCTCAAGCGAGGAGATGCAACGGCGGCGACGGCTCTGCATGACCGAGTGCGACCGCAAGTCGAGCGCACGATCCGTCGACTCATCGGACGCGATGTCGATCACGATGATCTGGCGCAGCTTGCGATGATCGAGATCGTGTGGACCATCGAGCGCTTTCGCGGCGACTGCTCGCTCGACTCTTGGACCAGCACGGTTACCGCGCACGTCGTGTTCAAACATTTGCGGCGGCGCAAGACCGAGCGTCGCATCTTCGCAAACATGGCCCCCGACGACCTCACGCTCGCATCACCACGACACGAGGGACGCGAGGCGACAGCCCGCAGTGTGATGCGACGCGTGCTCGAGCATCTTGATCAAATCGACGAACAGCGCGCGTGGACGTTCGTGTTGCACGATGTCTGTGGATACGACCTCAAAGAGATCGCCGAGATCACGAGCGTCACCGTGGCAGCCGCACAAACCCGCCTGGTTCGCGGTCGTCGCGAGGTCCACGAACGACTCGCCGCCGATCCAGAACTCGCAGGCACGCTCGACTTGGAGGTTCACCCATGACCTCGCCCCACTACGCCGATCTTGCCGCGCGTTTGCTGCGCGCGCGCGCATCGTCTGCCGATGAAGCGACTCGCTCGGTGTCTGCAGAGTCTCGGGCAGATTCGGTGGCGCTGATTCAGAACGCGCTGCGAGAGAAGGGTGCGCGTGCTCGTCGTCGTCGTTGGACGATCGCAGGTGGCTCGTTTGCGGCGGCCGCAGCGATCGCGCTCGCGATCGGCGCGTTCGCTTCGCATTCGAACTCGCATGTCGTGAGGAGCGAAAGCTACACCGCACCCAGCACCGCTCCCAGAGCCGATGAGACTCCAGTCGCTTACGCAGTCGTCGCGCATCCATCGGGTGCAGGCGCATCGGTCGTCCCGTCGGTTGGTGCCCCCGCACAGACACTCGGTGAAGGGAGCCAACTCGAGCGCGGCAGTCGCGTCGTTGCAGGACCAGGCGGACGCGCGCTGTTGGCATTTTCGACGGGCACCCAACTCACGGTCGAAGAAAACGGCGACTTGGTCATCCTACAAAATGGCTCTGAAAATGGTCCAAACGGGAGCGAGCAACGGTTTCGGCTCGGCAGCGGCAAGGTGCACGCAGACGTCGCCAAGCTGCACGATGGCCATCGCTTCGTCATCGAGACCTCGGACACGGAAGTAGAAGTTCGCGGCACTTCGTTCGATGTGTCCGTGGTTGATCCGATGGCATCATGTGGTGGTGGTACGCGGACGCGAGTATCCGTGCGCGAAGGTGTCGTCGTGGTTCGACACGACGGCGCTGAAGATCGCATCGCCGCGGGAGAAGACTGGCCGCGCTCCTCCGGACTCAACTGCGTCGCGACGACAGAGATCGATCGGACGCCCACGCACGCTCCAGTTCACGCGGCGGTTGGCGTTGCGTTGACGCCTTCTCCAAACCAGCAACAAACAGCCGCATCCGCGCTCGCAGCTCAAAACGATCTGTTCGCACAGGGTCTGGCCGCAAAGCGTCGTGGCGACCACGCAGAGGCTGCTGCGATCTTCGATCGATTCGTCGCGGCATATCCCACCAGTCCGCTGATCGAGAGCGTGACGGTCGAACGCATGCGTGCGCTCCGGAACAGCGATCCCGCACGGGCGAAAGACGCCGCGCGAAAATATCTCGATATGTATCCGTCAGGGGATGCACGCCCGGAGGCCGAGGCCTTCCTCGCGCAATCCCATTGACGGCACGTCGGCGCCAAGGCGTGGTCAACACATGGAGGCGTGTCGGCGGATGTGTCGCCCTGATCGTGGTCGCCGCGCTCGTCGTCATTGCATGCAACGACAAGTTGGTATTCGACCCGCAATCGACGGTGCCATGCATGGCGGACCTCGACTGCCACCTCGCGACGCTCCACTGCGACAGCGTGTCGGAACAATGTGTAGCGTGCACCACTGACGCGCACTGCACGGCGCTCGGAATGCCGCGCTGCGACGCTGCACTGCACGCATGCGTCGAATGCGGATCCACGCAAGATTGCGGGTCGAACGCGGTCTGCGAGCCGTCGACGCGAAAGTGCATTCCCACGTGCGTCCAAGACTCGAACTGCCCTGCGAGCACGCCGCACTGCAAAGACTCTCGCTGCTTCGAGTGTGCCTCTCACGATGACTGCCACGAGCCGCGCAAGGCATGTCAGCGCGCCTCTGGGCGTTGCGTGGAGTGCGAGTCGGAGAAAGACTGTTCCGAGAGCAAGGTCCACTGCGACCTGGCGACCTCACGTTGCGTGACGTGCCGTAACTCGAGCGACTGCTCCCCCTCCGCGCCCACGTGCGATCCCGCCACCAACACCTGCGTCCCCTAACGCCGTCGGAACGCGACACGGGGACGGCGACACGGGGACGGCGTCGGGGACGGGTGCGGGTGCGGGGACGGGGACGGGGCGGGGACGGAGTCGGGTGCGGGGACGGAGTCGGGGACGCTGACTCTTGCCCGGAAGAATCAACCAGCGGACACTGACGTCATGCATCGATGGCTTGGTCTTGGGTTGATCGTCATGGCAGTGGGCGGTGCGATGTTCGTCGCTTGCTCGGACAATGTGGTCCACGTCACGCCGATCAAAGACGCAAGCAGTGACGTTTCGGACACGGGACTTGCACTGCCGAGCACCTGCGTGCCGTCGCCAACACCAGCGCCGTTTCCGTCTGGCGCGTGCAACTCCCCGCAGCCGAGCACACCCGACTCATTCGACGAAGCCCTCGCGAAAGTCGGTCTCAATCGATGCACGGTGCAGCAAAAT
>JAYVXK010000895.1:0-4184 GCA_043785265.1 Myxococcales bacterium
ACCTTGGCGGCGAGATCGGTCACGCTCAGCGCGAGAGCGTCAGCCATCAGCCTTCTCCCACATAC
This sequence comes from Myxococcales bacterium, assembly GCA_043785265.1. Taxonomy (GTDB): domain Bacteria; phylum Myxococcota_A; class Polyangia; order Polyangiales; family Polyangiaceae; genus JANYHY01. The sequence continues at coordinate 66 of JAYVXK010000895.1, forward strand.
GCGGGTATCGCAAAGCCACCTTGCGCGGACCGTGGTGCTTGCGCGAGTGCTTCGTCGTGGGTGACGCCCGGTTGTGCGGTGTCTTCGCGCCACGCCGTCTTGCCCATCAGGACGTGACTGGTCGGCGGAACACTCGATGTGTCGAGCTGATCGAGTTCTGCGACATGACGCACGATCGCGTCGAGTTCTTTCGCCATCGACGCAGTCTCTTCTGCAGTCAGAGAGAGACACGCGAGCTGAGCCATGTGCGCCACTTGCTTTTCGTCGATCGCCATGGCGGCCAACCTAGCGAAACGATCGCGCACACGCCAGCGCGTTGGCAACGTCTGCGCATGCGTGAGAAGATGGCGGCGTGAGAAGGCTCCTCGCGCGCACAAACAGCCATTTTACCCCTCTCGCGACGCCGTGAAACTGTGATGCCTGATCGTCTCTGTCTGGTTGTCGTTCGTGGGCGCGCGCTTGGCACTCGTCACGCTCTCGTCGACAACGAAAATCGCATCGGTCAGAGCGCTGCATGTGAGGTCGTCGTGCAAGACGCAGGCGTGTCTCGCATGCACGCACGCATTGTCGTCGTCGGCGAAGACATCGATGTCGAGGACATGCGCAGCGTGCAGGGCACACGCGTCAATGGCCGTAAAATACAGGCCCGCACGCGCATCAGTGTTGGAGACCGGGTCGCACTCGGCTCTGAATGCGTACTCGAGATTGCTCTCGTCTCCTCCGCAGAAGTATCCGTGGCTCACGCGAAGTCGACGTGGTCGCCAGACTCTTGGCGCACGCGAGAGAACACGCGCCAGCAGGTCGACTATCCCGATCGCGAGGCGCTCGCCAAAGTCGTGACTCGTCTTCGCTCGCTTCCACCACTCGTCACCTCATGGGAAGTCGAGCGGCTCAAGTCGCTCATCGCCGACGCGCAAGACGGCAATCGTTTTCTGCTTCAAGGCGGTGACTGCGCGGAGACCTTCGCGGATTGCAATTCGTCCATCGTCACGAGCAAGCTGAAGATCCTTCTGCAGATGTCGCTCGTGCTCATTCATGGCGCGCAGCGACCAGTGATTCGCGTGGGAAGACTCGCGGGTCAATACGCCAAGCCTCGATCCAAACCGACCGAGACGCGCGAGGGCGTCGAGCTGCGAAGTTACTTGGGTGATCTGGTCAATCGGCCTGAATTCACGGCCGAGGCGCGCACGCCTGATCCGAATCTGCTGCTCGCTGGTTACTTTCACGCGGCGCTCACACTCAACTTCACGCGTGCGCTCAGTCGTGGCGGGTTCGCCGATCTTCGTCATCCCGAGTACTTCGATCTCACTTTTTTCGAGCGCAACGATTTGCCCGGCGTACTCAAAGAGCAATACGCGCGCATCGCCGAGGGTCTGCGATTCGTTCGCGCCTTGGGCGACGACATGATGGACGATCTCGTGAAGGTCGAGTTCTTCACGAGTCACGAGGGCCTCAATCTCGAATACGAAGCGGCACAAACACGCACCGTGCCGCGTCGCGCAGGCTGGTACGATTTGACGGCTCATTTACCGTGGATCGGTGAACGCACGCGCGCTCTCGATGGTGGCCACATCGAGTTCTTCCGCGGCGTGAGCAATCCAATCGGCGTCAAACTGGGCCCCTCCACCTCACCCGAGCAAGCCGTCGAGTTGTGCGATGCACTCAACCCGAGCGACGAACCAGGCAAACTGATCTTCATCGTGCGCATGGGTCAAAAAGAGGTGGAGTCGAAACTGCCGCCCATCATCGAGGCAATCGAACGCGAGCGCCGCCGCGTGCTCTGGGTGAGCGATCCAATGCACGGCAACATGATCACCACGAAGGCCGGAATCAAAACCCGCAACTTCGACGACATTTTGCGTGAGATCGAGCTGTCGTTCGACATTCACCATCGCATGGGCACCATCTTCGGCGGCGTCCACTTCGAGCTCACCGGAGAAGACGTGACCGAGTGTCTCGGTAGCGGCATTCGAGAAGAAGACTTGGACCTGCGCTACCTCACCGCGTGCGATCCGCGATTGAATTATCGCCAAGCGATGGAGATGGCGTTCGCACTCGCAGAGCGGATGGCCGTGACGCGTCGCCCGCAGAAGTGAGCCCCCACCCGGCCTCCCCCGTGGTCATGGGAGGAAAAGCGATCCTCGACGAGCCCGGGAACGGGGACGGGGACGGGGACGGGAGCGGGGACGGCGGACGGGGACGGGGACGGCGGACGGGGACGGGAGCGGGGACGGGGACGGGAGCGGGGACGGCGGACGGGGACGGCGAACGGCGGTTCGTCAGTCGTCGTTCATCGCTCCACGTTTCCACGGTTTTTTAGGGTCTTTTCGCTCCGCGCACTTTCCGGGAGCAAGATCGGCGATCTTGCTCAGACTGCGATCGTGATCGTACGCCCAGCCCAACGTCGCGATGAGCAGGTCTTGCGGATCGCTCGTCGTGTTGCAGACGAATTGCCATTCGCCCGTGCCGTGAAAGCGACCCGCGAATCGAATCGGCTCCTTCCCCGTCACGACTTGGTGTGTGGTGAACACGAACTGACTGTGCGGCTCCGCGAAGGGCCACTTGGGATCACGCGCCGCCGCATCGGGACGCAAGAGTACGGCCTGGCGCGCCAAGATCTGCGGCATGACGCGCGGATCCCAAGGCAGACGCTTCTTTGGATCAGGCCAGATGCACTGCACCGCGCGAAACGGCTCTCCATAATAATCGATGGCTTGCCCAAAGTGCTCCTCGTACGCGCTCAGCGGCACCCGAGCGAACGCGCACATGAAGCCCGGCAGAATGCCCTTCTTGCTCATGCCGTGGTCGAAGCGCTCGCCCTTCTCGATCCGTGAACCGATGCCGTTGAGCACGCGATGCATGAAGTCGAGATCGTTGTTGAGCCCGAAAACGAGCACTTCTGGATGATCGAATGTTTGGTCGAGTCCGATCGTGTACGCAAACGGCGGTCCGCTCTCGTCGGCGAACACCTTCATCACATGCCAACCGTATTGAGCGACGTCGTTTTTGATTTTCGCTTGAGGAGAGATTTTCTTCACGGCGCTCCGCAGGCTAACCAATTTGCGAGCTTGTCGCGGTCCGATCGCGGCGGGTCGTCTGGGCCAGGGGGCATGAAGGTGTTGTCTCCCGCGGCGTTCGCGTAGATGCGCCGCCTCTGAACGCGAATGTTGTCCACCGAAGTGAACGCGCGCGAGCTGTAGCCGTTGGGGCCGCCATGGCAACGCACGCAATGCGCATCCATGAAGTCTTTGCCGAAGTTTTCGTAGGTGAGCGTCGTGCCGCCAGGTGGACACGCATGGTCGTCGATGCTCTCGGCGCCGCTGCAAGCTGCCGCCACCAACACGAGAGAGGCGAGTGAGAAGGCGAGTGCTTTCACAGCAAGAAGTCCAATCCAACGCCGATGTCGAGGCCCACATAAAGGGTCGGTCCGAGCTCGTCAGGAAACCACGTGCCTGTCGCGTTGGTGATGATGTTCCAAGTGACCTTGCCCGTCGCATTTCGTTTGAAAGGAATTTCTGCGCCCAAACTGAGTCCTGCTCCCGCCCGATGACGAATCCCCGATCCGATGCCGAGCACCACTCCCGCTGGCGCATTCTCCACCGAGACGAGTCCTTCTTCGTGCTGATGCAACACGAAGAGGCGCGCATAAGGGTGCACCGGTTTGAGAGGAATGTACCCGGCAACACCAAACGAAAGCCCTGTATTCAGCCTCCGATCGATTCCGCCGATGGCTTCCCATCCTTGGAATTCGATCGCAAATACATGTGCGAATCGTGTGCCGAGACGCAGAGTGCCTCCACCGCCGAAGTCTCCTCGCCATGTGGATGCGAAGGTCGTCGCGCCTGCGGCGAGTTCGAGCTCGACCGGAACGGCGCGGGCGTTGGCCGTGAGCGCAGTCACGACAGAGAAGACAGACAAGCAAAAGAAGGTGCGAAGATGCATAGGGTCACAACAAGCTGTATCTCAAACCGTGCGATTCGTTCATGCGGCTGTGGTGCTTGACAGGCACGGCTGCGGGCGTATGTTTCGCGCCCCCGCCGGGTAAAACCGCTAGGGCCCGCACAGACACCTGGCGGGAAACTCCACACGCATTCCAGCGCAAAACCGTCGTCCGGTGCA